>VXRJ01000031.1 GCA_009838525.1 Acidobacteriota bacterium | reverse complement strand
CCTGCGCCCGCCCCGCGCGACACCGGCTTGGCCCCCAGGTAGCTCTCGCCGGGGGGTGGCAGTCAGTGGGTTTCCCGGTGGGTGCCGAGCACCTCGCGGAGCGTGTCGGCCACTTCGCCGACCGTCGCTCTCGCCTCTACCGCGGCAATGATGTGGGGGACGAGGTTGGCTTCACCGCGTGCGGCGGCGGCGATGGCTTGCAGCGCGACCCGCGTCGAGGGTTCGTCCCGCGCCGCCCGGAGCGCCTCGACCCGCGCTGACTGGTCCTGTTCCACCTGCGGATCGATCGGGTTCGGTTCGATGGGTCGGCTCTCGCTCGCAAAGCGATTGACGCCGACCACCACCTCGTCGCCCGTGTCGATAGCTTGCTGCGTCCGGTAGGCCGACTCCTGGATCTCCCGTTGTATCCAACCTGACTCGACCGCGGCGAGGACGCCGCCCCGCTCGTCTATCGCATCGAGGATGGCGAGTGCTTCGTCCTCCAGGCGGTCGCAGGTGGTCTCGATGGTCCAGGCCCCTCCCACCGGATCGACGCTGCGCGTCACTCCGGACTCCGCCGCAATGATCTGCTGGGTCCGAAGCGCGATCCGGGCGGCCTCCTCGGTGGGCAGCCCGAGGGCTTCGTCCCGTCCATTGCAATGGAGCGACTGGGTGCCTCCCAGGACCGCCGCCATCGCCTGTAGCGCGACCCGGACGATGTTGTTGTCGGGCTGCTGGGCGGTCAGCGTGCTCCCGGCCGTCTGGGTGTGGAAACGAAGCTGCTGCGCCTTGGGTGATGTGGCGCCGACGCGGTCGCGCATGAGCGTGGCCCAAAGGCGGCGCGCCACGCGGAACTTTGCGATCTCCTCCAGAAAGTCGTTGTGCGCGTTGAAGAAGAAGGAGAGCCGGCCGCCGAACGAATTGACATCCAGCTCCTGTTCGCGGGCCGCTTCCACGTAGGCGAGCGCGTGCGCGAAAGTGAACGCGAGCTCCTGCGCCGCCGTCGCGCCCGCCTCCCGGATGTGATAGCCGCTTATCGAGATCGGGTGCCAGCGCGGCATCTCGCGTTCGCAGAACGCGACGACGTCGGTCACGAGCCGCAACGAGGCGCGCGGCGGGAAGATCCAGGTACCCCGCGCCACGTATTCCTTGAGGATGTCGTTCTGAACGGTGCCCGACAGCGCGCTCGGTTCGACCCCCTGCCGTCTGGCTGCGGCTACGTAAAGCGCAAGGAGGATGATCGCCGTTGCATTGATCGTCATCGAGGTCGAAACGCGATCGAGCGGGATCCCGTCAAAGAGGAGCGCCATGTCCTCGATGGAATCGATCGCGACGCCGACCCGCCCCACCTCGCCGGCTGCGAGCGCGTGGTCCGAGTCGTAGCCGATTTGCGTCGGCAGGTCGAAGGCGACGCTCAGGCCGCTGACGCCCTGATCCAGGAGGTACCGGTAACGCCGGTTCGATTCGGCTGCGGTGCCGAAGCCGGCGTACTGACGCATCGTCCACAGGCGGCCCTGATACATCGTCGGGTAAATGCCGCGGGTGAACGGAAACGCGCCGGGTGGTCCCAGCCGATCGTCGTCGACGCCGCGGAGATCTTCGGGACGGTGGATCCGCGAGGACATTGCCGAGTCATCTTAGACGATATGGAATGACCGGCTTGCCCGTGCTACTCGGCAGGGTGGGCCGGCTCTTCGGCGGCGATACGAAGGGCGCGCAGAAAGCGGCGGTCGTTCGGCGTGATCTCCAACGGGGAGACGGGTGGCTCGGTTACGGCCAGTTGGGCCGCACCGCCATCGTCGTGTTCTTCGACCTCACCTTGCCGGGAACCGAATCCGATCTCGGCCTCGAGCGAGACACGCAGCTCGTAGCCGGCGGCACGAGCCTTTTCGCGGCACGCTTCCACGCCGGGATTGTGGGATACGGCACCGCCGATCGCCTCGGCCAGCTCGCGTGCGAGGCGGGTCATGATCTGGTCGTCCATCAGGGTGTCTCCGGCCGGGTCGGCACGAGGCATGCTGAGAGGGAAATCCTGTTCTGGCAAAGGGACAGCCCCATTATGGGTTGAGGCAGGGCGGTTGTCAAGAGAAAACCACGTCATGTGGAGGTTGCCTGGGGGGGAAACCACAACATCCTGTGGTTCCGTGAACCAGGTGCCGGGGGCCGCCGGTGGGCCGCTAATCCAGCCAGGGGCGAAGGTCCCCGCCGGTCATTTCCGCTGGAACCTCAAGACCGGCGAGGTGCAGCAAAGTGGGAGCGACGTCGCGGAGTGTGCCCTTGCGGAGCGAGAGGTGCTTGCCCGCCAGTTCGGGGGCGACCAGGAGGATGGGAACCGGGTTGGCGGTATGAGCCGTGTGCGGGCCGTTGCGCTCGCGGTCCCACATCTGCTCCGCGTTGCCGTGGTCGGCGGTCACCAGCACGCTGCCTCCCGCGTCGATCATCGCGCGGACAATGCGGGCGAGGCAGCCGTCCAGGGTCGAGACCGCGGCGACGGCGGCGTCGAGCTTTCCGGTGTGGCCCACCATATCGGCGTTCGCGAAGTTGCAGATGATCACGTCGTGGCGTCCCTCCGCGACATCGGCCAGAAGCTCGGTGGTTATCCCTTCCGCGCTCATCTCCGGCTTCAGGTCGTAGGTCGGTACCTTCGGCGACGGTACGAGGATCCGATCCTCCCCCGGGTGCGGGGGCTCGGACCCACTGTTGAAGAAGTAGGTCACGTGCGCGTACTTTTCGGTTTCCGCCAGCCGCAGGTTCGTCCGGCCTCCGGCGGTCAGCACCTCCGCGACATTGCCGCTGAAGGTGAGCGGATCGAACGCCACGGGCAGGCCGTACGTCGCGTCGTACTCCGTCAGCGTCGTCACCGCGAACGTGGCCGCCCCACCCCTCTCGAACCCGTCGAAACGGTCACCTTCGAGCGCCAGCCCCCGCGTCAGTTGCCGCGCTCGATCCGCGCGGAAGTTGAAGAAGATGACCGCGTCTCCTGCCCGGACGGGCCCGATCGGCGCACCGGCCGCGTCGACCACCACACCCGGCTCGATGAACTCGTCGGTCACCCCTTCCGCGTACGCGGACCGGACGAGCGCCACGGCGGATGTCGCGGTCCGTCCACGGCCATGCACCATGGCATCGTAGGCGCGACGGGTACGATTCCATCGCCGGTCCCGGTCCATCGCGTAGTAACGGCCAATCACGGTCGCCACCCTTCCGACTCCCGCACTGGCGAGCGTCCGTTCCAGTGACGCGATGTCCTCGGCCGCAGCAGTCGGTGCGCAGTCACGGCCATCGGTCAGGACGTGGACGAACAGACGCCCGACCCGCTGCCGCCGCGCCATCTCGACCAGCGCCACGACGTGCCGCAGGTGGCTGTGGACGCCGCCCGTCGAGACCAGCCCGACCAGGTGCAGCGCCTGTCCGCCCTTGCCGCCCTGGAACATCGCGTCGACGAGCGCGCGATTCTCGAAGAAGTCGCCGTCCGTGATGCTCTTGTCGATTCGAGTCAGATCCTGGTAGACAATCCTCCCCGCCCCCAGGTTCATATGCCCCACTTCCGAGTTTCCCATCTGGCCGGGCGGCAATCCGACCGCTTCGCCGGACGCGACGAGTGATCCGTGCGGATACCGCTCCAGCAGCTCGGTCCAGGCGGGGGTCCGTCCGAGGGCGATTGCGTTCTGCTCTCGCTCCGAGCTGAGCCCCCAGCCGTCGAGGACGATCAGGGCTACCGGTGGACGGGACGGGGACATCGGCGGGCCACGTTTGTCGGGCTGCTAGAAGCTTGCGCCGCAGAAGTTCCGCGCCAGCGGAACTTCCAACGCGCCCACACGGGCGCGCTGCCGCGCACCGTCGAGCGCGACCGGATAATACCATGCGCGAGAACGGGTAGAGCGAGCCGTAACTGATTGTTTCTCAACGGCTTGTCGGCAACAGCGGGGTTTGACTTGAGAACCGGCGCTCGCCTATGATCACATGGTTCAATGTTGGACGCAGTGGCCCTATAGGGCAGGAGCAACGCAACAGTCATGATCATCAACGCCCGGCGCCTCATCATTCTGGCGGCGACCCTAGCGGTTGCCCTGATCGCTGCTCCGCCCGCCACAGCGCAGGAGGCATGCCAGGATCGCTTCGAAGACTGGGAGTGCGACGAGTTCCGGACCCTGACTCAGGCCATCGTCGCGGCAATTGGGGGAGAAATCGTCCCTGAGGCCGATCCGTTCGAGATGTCCTTCGATTTCTTCAAGGGAACGGACGGAAATTCCTACGCGCCGTTCACGATAGCTCTGGACCAGGAGAAGGTAGACGGCTCGCGGCTGGTGATGGTCGCATACGTCATTGGTCCGCCGGATCCCGCGGCTGAGGCTGAGGCCGAAAACGACGACGACAGCGGCGTGCCTCCTTCCGCCTTCAACGACGGTTGGTTCGTCGACGTGACGTCGGGCGATGACGGGCCGCTCCGGTTCAGCCGCGCGTTCGCGGTGCCGGGGGGGGCACACGATGTCTTCATCGCGCTTCGCCAGAGCCTGGGCGAGGATCCCGACGACGAAGAGGAAGAGCAGGCGCCGATAATGCTGCTTCACCAGCGGGTTGACGTGCCGGATCTCTGGAACAACGTCCTGCAGACCAGCAGCATCATCCTGGCCTCGGACGTCGAGATGCTCGCCGCGCCGCTGGGTGACGAGGAGCAGATCGCCAGCCCGTACACGCTCGGCAACATCCAGATCAGGCCGAAGGTCAGCCGGGAGTACACGACGGACGAGGAGCTCTTCCCGATCTTCCTGGTGTACAACCCTGGACTCGTCGACGGGCAGAAGCCGGACGTCACCGTCGAGTACAACTTCCACCAGCAGACCGAAGCCGGCGAGGAGTACTTCAACCGGACGGCGCCGCAGGAGTTCAATGGCCAGACGCTCCCGGCCGAGTGGAACGCCACGCTCGGGCACCAGATTACGGGAGGGTTCGCGGTGCCGCTGGCGGTCTTTCCGGCGGGAGAATACCGGCTGGAGATCAAGGTCGTTGACAACACCAACTCGAGTGAAGTGATCCAGAACGTGCTGTTCACCGTGCTGGAATCATAGGAGGCGCGGCGGCCGTATTCCCGCCTTGCGCGGGACCGCCCGCCGTGAAGCTGGATGGCCCGAATGCTGCTTGTCAGAATCGGCGTTGTCGCCCTGGGAGCCGCCGCCGTGGCCGCGCCTGCAATCGCGGCGGCGCGGGAGCCCAACCCGCCATCCGCCTCGAGCGCTGCAGCACCCGCTCCCGGCGCGGCGGCCGTCGCCGGTGAGCTTTCCGGCGTCGTTACGACACCCGACCTGCTGCCGGCGGGAAGGGTGCTGGTTTCCGTCACCGGTGCCGGCGGAACGGCCCTCGTGGTGACGGATGAAGACGGACGCTTCACGTTCGAGCGGCTGCCGGCTGGCCAGTACCTCCTCCGCGCCCACCGTTCTCACGCCGGCGGCGGACGGCAGTTGGTTCAAGTGCATGAGGGTGCACCTGTATTTGCGTCACTCAGCGTCGATGGGCTCGAAGGGTCACCGGAAGAGATCCCGGCGCCTCCGCTCGAGGAGGTGACTGCCACGCCGCCCGACGTCCAGCTTGCCGGTAGCGGGCTGGCGTTCGGCATGCGTGTCGCCGCGGCGGAAGCACAGCCGGGATCACCTTCGCCTGACGACGACGGCGCACCCGTATCCAGTACCGCGCCCGGGATCGAGGCCGGTGACGGGAACGACGGCGGTCCGGGGCCGGCGCTGCACAATCCGGATGCCCGCGCCTGGTGGTTGCGCCGCGCGCGCCGGAGCGTGCTGAAGGATCGCGGCGCCGGTCCGGATCTGGTCCTGCCGCGCGTGACCGCGTCCCCGGACGGCTCGGATGGCGCCACGGGCTGGGCCATGGCCGGCCGCAACGGGGCGGACGGGTCGACGCTCGCCGATCTGGGCGATGGCGCTTTCGGCTTGCCGGTTTCGGGACAGGTGCAGTTTCTGACCCGCGCGACGCTCACCGGAGCTTCCATGCTCCCGATGACGGGGACGGCGCCGGGACAGTTCGCCTACGTGGCGGTCACGCCGACCGGTCCGCTTTCCGGCAGCGGTGACTGGGCGGTGCGGGGCACGGTCGACATGACGACCGGCAACAGCACGTCGTCGTGGGCGATTGCCGGCTGGTACGCCGTCGAGCCGCACGACAATCACAACATGCATGTCGCGATGTCGTACAGCCAGCAGGCGCTTCCCGGAGCGGAGGCTCACCCGCGCCTCGGCGCGCAGGCTGTAGCGGCGGCCGCCCAGGGCGCGGCGGAGGGCGTGAGCCGGCAGGTAGGAAGCATCGAGGCGATCAACACCTGGGAAGTCTCGCCACTGCTGCTCGTCGACTACGGGGCGGAGTTCGCGCGCTACGGCTACCTGCAGGACGGCAAGCTCTTCTCGCCGCGGGCGGCTGTCACGCTGTCGGCGATCAGGGGTTCTCGCGTGCGGGTGGCCGTGTCGCAGCAGATGACGGCGCCGGGCGCGGAGCAGTTCCTTCCTCCCCTCGACGGCCTCTGGTTGCCTCCGGAACGGACCTTCACGTCGCTCTCCGGTTTCGACAACCTGCAGGCGGAGCGGACTTACCACCTGGAGGTGGGCCTGGAGCAGGATCTGGGCGAGCATGTCGCCGTCGGCGTCCGGCGCTTCCAACAGCGTGTCGACAACCAGTTGGTGGCGCTCTTCACACCAGGACGCTATGTCCCGGATGGCACGCTCCCGGCTCCCGGCGGCCACTACTACCTGGCGAGCGCCAACGGCGTCGACGCGGACGGCTGGGGCGTTCGTTTGCGCCAGGACTGGCCGGAAGTGGTCACGAGCGAGGTGGACTACCGGGTCGTCCGCGCAGCGTGGCTGCCGGCGGAGGTGCCTACCGCGTTCGGGACCATGAGTGCGGGGCTGCTGCGCACCGGGGCCGAATGGGTGCACGATGTCACGACCACCGTCGAGACCGAGATTCCCCGAACGGCGACGCGCGTTGCCGCGCGCTGCCGCGTGAGTACCGGGTTCGCGCGCGCCGACGCTGACGTCGTGACCGCCGGTCTCGATGCCCGGTTCGATATCCGGGTCACCCAACCGCTGCCCGTTTCGCCGTTTGATGGGAGCAGTTGGGAGCTGCTCCTGGCTCTGCGCAGTCTCTTCCACCAGCAGGCGGACGGTGCCTCAATCTACGACGAGTTGCTCGTCGTCGATCCACCACGTCAGCTCGTCGGCGGCCTGGTCGTGCACTTCTAGCCGCCGTTCCGCACGGCACTTCCATCATGTCGGCCAAGAGCCCAACGATGAAGCGGCGGCACCGGGGAGGCGACTACCGGGGTGACTGGAGCCGTGCGCTGCTGGCGGTGGCGGTCGTAGCCGTCCTGCTTTGCCTGTCGGTTGCCAACGCGGTGGTGCAGTCCACCTGGAGTGGCGTTGAGGATGGCATTCTCTGGGAGGAACGTCCGGACGGGTTGGTCGTGGCGGCGATCGATCCCTCCGCGCCCGCGGCTGCGGCGGGCGTCGTGCCAGGTGATGTGCTGCTCGCCGTCGACGGCGTTCCGATCGAGCAACGCCGTGAACTGCTCCTCCGGCTCTACGCGGCCCGGGTCGGCGCGACCCTCGACTACACACTGCTGCGCGCTGATGAGGCCCGGCTCCTGACGGTTGCCGTAGTTCCGATTTCGGCCGGTTCGTTCCCTATCTACATGGCGCTGGCGAGCGTCGGCCTGGTCGGTCTGCTGGTCGGCGCGGCGGTCCGCGTGCGACGGCCGGGACACCAGGCCACGCTGCATTTCTTCTGGCTGACGGTCGCGTTCTTCGGTGTCTTCGCGTTCTCCTACGTCGGCCGGTTCGATCTCCTCGACTGGTTCTTTTTCTGGGCCGACGAGGTCGCGACGCTGCTAGTGGCGCCCCTCTTCATGCATTTTGCGCTGGTGTTCCCGGAACGTGCGCCCGGCTGGCTGCGCCATCGCCTCGGCTCCCGCGTGCTGCCGATCGTCTACGCGCCCGCGGTCATTCTGGGCCTCATGCAGGCGGCTACGGTCGCGAACACACCGTCCGGCGCGCCGTTCCAGCAAGCGGTGGAGCGGATCTGGAATCTGGAGCATCTCTATCTTGCCCTCTGCACGCTGGGCGGACTGGCTCTGATGGTGAGTGCGCTCCGCCGTGTCCGCTCTGTCACGTCGCGGCGCCAGCTCCGATGGACTGTCTCGGGTGCCGTGCTCGGCGGGCTGCCGTTCGCGCTGGGCTATGCGCTTCCGTATGCGCTCGGTTTCGATCCGGCGCTCGGCCTGGAGCTGACGGCGGTGCCGCTCGGTCTGATCCCGCTGGCGTTCGCATCGGCGATCATCCGATACCGGCTCCGCGACGTGGAGGTGATTGTCAAGCGGAGCGTCGTCTACGCGGTCGTCGTGGCGGCAATGGTCGGCATCTACTTGGCGTTCGAATGGCTCGCTACCGCCGTTTTCCTGGACGGTTCGGATCGCAACAACACGATCATCGCGCTCCTGGCTACCGCGGTCGTGGTCTTGCTGGCCGGCCCCGTGACACGCACGATCCAGACGATGCTCGACCGGCTCTACTACCGGGACAGGTTCGACTATCGGCGCGCACTGGTCCGTTTCGCCCAGGATCTGAACGCCGATCTGGACCTGGAGCGGCTGAGCGAGCGCCTTGTGCAGCGCGTCGCCAGCACGCTGGCGGTTGACCGCATGGCGCTGCTGCTCGGACCGGGTCTCGCGGCGGGTGAAGGCGCCGAAGCGAACGGCAATGGAAGGGTCCGGGAATCGTTCGACGCTCCATCCCTGATGCGTAGCGATTTCCTGCCCATCCGCTGGGTGGGCTTCGATGTCCCGCCCCCGTCGCTTTCCCGCGCGTCGAGTGTCGGAGAGCGGATGGCTGGCCGGCATACCGTCCTTCTGGACGATCCGGCCCACCGGCGGCAGTGCGCTCCGCGGGATGTCGCGTTCTGGCGGGATCAGGGACTCTACTACTTCGTGCCGTGCATCGCGGAGGAAGGTGTCATCGCCGTACTCGCGCTTGGCCGAAAGGGGAGCGGAGAGCCGCTCAGCAGCGAAGATGTAAGCCTGCTGACCGCGGTGGCGGGTCAGGCGGCGACCGCGCTCGAGAATGGTCGACTCTATGGCCAGCTCCACGAGAAGGCGGACGAGCTGGATCGGATGCGGCAGTTCAGCGAGAACATCATCGAGTCGCTCAGCGACGGGCTGGCCGTTGTCGATCTTGAGGATCGCGTGGTCCGCTGGAACGCCGGACTCGAGCGGATGTACGGCGTTCCGCGTTTGGAGGCGATCGGCCGGAGGCTCGATGAACTGTTCGATCCGGCGTTTGTCGACCGGCTTCGGAGTGCCCGGCGCGAGAATCCGCAGTCACAGGGAGACGTCTACCGCGCGCCGCTCGTCTCGCGTCACGCCGAGCCGCGCCGCCTGCTCGTTCATGCGGAGCTCGCCCCTCTCCTGACACCGGATGGCGAGACAGGCGGAACGATGCTGATCGTCGTGGATATCACCGAGCGGGCGCAGCTCGAGGAGCAGGTGCAACTCTCCGAGAAGTTCGCCTCCATCGGCCAGTTGGCGGCCGGAGTGGCGCATGAGGTAAAGACTCCGCTCACGGGGATTTCCAGTTTCACGCAGACGCTTCTCAGCGGGGCCGACCCGGACGATCCCAGGACGCGCATGCTCCACAAGATCGAACGGCAGACGTTTCGTGCGGCGAAGATCGTCAACGGCTTGCTGCACCTTGCGCGGCCCGGCCGATCGGAGAGCGCGGGGCCGGTGCCAATCAACACGGTGATCAACGATGTCCTTGGCTTGGTCGAGCACCAGCTCGAGTCGGGCAACGTGAAGGTGCGTCGCGAGTTGGCCGATCCCTCGCCGGTTATCCAGGGAGTCGAGTTCAAGCTGCAGCAGGTCTTCCTGAACCTCTGCCTCAATGCGCGCGACGCGATGTCGAGCGGTGGCTGGCTGACGGTCTCGACCCGTGTTGCGGGAGGAAACGCAGTGATCGAGGTGGCCGACACCGGGGCGGGCATCGCGCCCGAGCATCTGTCGCGCATCTACGACCCGTTCTACACGACCAAGCCGGCGGGGCAGGGCACCGGGCTCGGGCTCTCGATCACTTACGGCGTAGTCCGTGAGCACGAGGGAACCATCGAGTGCGACAGCCAGGCCGGCCAGGGCACCAGGTTCACTCTGAGCCTTCCGCTTGCGACGACGGTCACGTCGCGGTCGCGCGTGGCGGAGGCGGTACTGCCGTGAGTGCAGTCGCCTCCAATCCCGGACCGGATGTCGCCGTAGCCGATCCGGGCGCCGATCCACCGCGCGACTCGAGGCTCGCCGGGACTGCCGTCCTCGTGGTGGATGACGAAGAGATCATGCGGGACGTTCTGGAGTCCCTCCTCGTGAGCGAGGGGTGCCGCGTGCAGCTCGCGGCCGACGGCGTCGCGGGTATCGAGGCGGCCCGGGACGGCAGGTTCGATGCGGTGCTGCTCGACGTGATGATGCCCGGCGTCAACGGAATGGACGTGTTGAAGACGCTGCGACAGCGCGATCCCAACCTGCCGGTGATCATGGTCACGGCCTACGGCACGACGCAGACCGTGCGCGACGCGATGAAGGGCGGTGCCTTCGATTTTATCGAGAAGCCGTTCACGAACGAAGACGTCGTGCAGGTCGTCCTGAACGCCGTCGAGCATCACCGGCAGGTGACGGGGGGCGACGATGCGTCGCGCCCCGCCATCGATGCGAACGCCACCCGTTTCGGCAAGCTGCTGGGAACCGGCGACCGGATGCGCGGAGTCTTCGAACTGGTCGCCCGGGCCGCGCCCAGTCGCGCTACGATTCTGGTCACTGGCGAGAGCGGCACCGGTAAGGAACTGGTGGCGCAGGCGGTACACGAACACTCTCCCCGATCCGACCGGCCGTTCGTCACGGTCAACTCCGGCAGCCTGCCCCCCGACCTCCTCGAGTCGAATCTCTTCGGCCACGTCAAGGGAGCGTTCACCGGGGCGGTCGCCCCCAAGAAGGGGCTGTTCGAGTTGGCCGACCGTGGGAGCATCTTCTTCGACGAGATCGGAGCCGTGCCGCTCGAGACCCAGGCGAAACTGCTGCGCGTCATTCAGGAGCGGGAGTTCATGCGTCTCGGCGGCATCGACACGGTGAGAGTGGATGTCCGGATCATCGCCGCTACGAACCAGGACTTGTGGGCGATGGTGGCGGCGGGCCAGTTCCGGGAAGATCTCTACTACCGGTTGCACGTCATCACGGTCGATCTACCGCCGCTGCGCGAGCGGCGCGGTGATATTCCGTTGCTCGTTCAGCACTTCCTGGAACGCTTCGGCGAGGAGAATGACAAGGGCGAGCTGGAGCTGACTCCAGAGGCGCTGGATCTGCTGGTGCAGTACCACTGGCCCGGGAACGTGCGCGAACTGGAGAATGTTATCGAGCGGGCGGTGGTGCTGGCCACGAGCAGTGTGATCGACGCCGATCTGGTTCCGGATACCGTTCGTATGCCCTACTCACGTGGGCGGCCCGAATTCGACATCCCCCCGGAGGGCGTCCCGTTTCGTGAGGTCATCGACGACATGGAGGCGCGCCTGATTGTCCGCGCGCTCGAGTTGGCGGGGGGCGTGCAAAAGAAGGCCGCCGAACTGCTCCACATGAAACCGACGACGCTCAACGAGATGATCAAGCGCCACGGTATTCCGGCCGGCCGGACGCGATCCGGCGGAAACGCCGGGTCAGGATCGCCGACCGCTCCGGGCTCGGCTCCCCCCGCGCCGCGATCCGCTGCTCCGTCCACGCCCACCACGTCGGGCCTTGGCCGGTTGGTCGACGTCCGCCCCGGACGATCCGGCACTGGCTGAAGATCGTCGCCGCCTCTGGCTCCCGGCCGCCACGTCGTGGATGAGCCGCTCGTACTTGTTGAGGATCACGTCCCAGGCGTAGTTTGCCTCGACGTACGCCTGGCCGTTTCGGCCCATTGCCTCACGCAGCCCGCCGTTGTCGATCAACAGAGAGAGACCCTCGATGAACTCGTCCCGGTCGCCGTAATAGAGGCCGGCGTTGCTCCTCTGACAATGATCGGTTACGACGTCACTACGGGCGTTGGCCAGCACCGGCGTGCCGACGGCGAATGCTTCGAGCGCGAGCAGCGAGAGGCTCTCGAAGGGTGACGGGACGACGACGACAGTCGCGGCGCGGAGTGCTTCGAACCGCTCGGCGTCCGGCAGCGTCCCGGCGAAGCGGATGTAGGGCTCTTCCGGGATGGGCATCAGCTTCACTCCCATGAGGACGAGCGTCGCGTCACCCCGGGCCTCGGTGTAGGCCCCGAAGTGCGAGATCAGCTCCTCGCACCCCTTGCCCGGATCGATCCGGCCGCCGTACAGGGCGAATGGTTCGTACAGCCGGTGCCGGCGGCGGAAGAGCGCGGCGGGTGTGCGCCCGTTCTCGTGACCGCCCTCAATCTCGGAGAGGGTCGTGCCAGCCATGCCGGGTGCGTCATCGCCGGCGAGCGCCGCCTCCGCGATGGAGGGAGTGGGTGGAGGGAGGCTTTCGCCGCCGTCCTCGTGAACGTCATCGAGAAACCGCGCGGGCAGGTCCACACCGCAGCCGACGATCGCCTCGGACCTCGGACGCATGGCGAAGCGCGTGCGAAGGAAGGCCCGCTCGACGCCGGTGTTGAAGGCGAAACCGGCCGGCGCGCGGAAGACGTCGCGGTACAGGTCAAGCCGGATCGCCGGCTCGTCGTGCGCCGTGGGCACGAGAATGCTCCGTTTCGGATCCGCCTTGAGACCCAGCACGGTCGGCGCATAGAGGTAAGTGAAGAAGATCAGCGCGTCATAGTTGCCGTGGCGCTGTTCGAGGTGCTCCAGCAGTGCCGGACACCACGGGCCCTGCTGCTCGAGCCACGACTGCTCGTCCGCGGCGCTGTGCGGGTTGTGGAAGATCCAGTCGGAGAACTCGTTGAAGCTCTGTATGTCACGTGTCTTCGCGTTGGCGAAACGCTGCACGTTGACCCCCCGGATCCGGTCGGCGCTCTCGGGATACTCGTTCTTCCACGTGATGTAGTCGCGCGCGCAGGTGGTGAGCACGGTGACGTCGTGCTGGCGGGCCAGCCGTTCCGCCACGAGCCGGCAGTGATACTCGGAGCCGCCCAGAATCTCGGCGCCGTAGCGTTGGACGATGATGGCAAGCTTCATCGGGGACCGGGAAGGGTGGAAGCGCTCATGCGGTCAGCGCATCGAGCATGCGGTCGAGGGCGCGATCGATTCGCTCGGCGCCGAAGTCCGCCAGGCGACGGCGCTGCCCCGCGAGGACCGAGGCCCTCAAGGCGTCATCATATACCAGCAGGCCGAGCAGCTCGGCTGCGTACTCGAGGTCCTTCGGTGTGAAGGTGACCCCTGCGCCGCCGAGGGTCTCCGGCACCGCCGCCGCCCCGTAGGCCAGAATCGGGACGTCGGCGGCCATCGCCTCCACCAGGGGGACGCAGAAACCTTCGTGCTCGCTGAGGGAGACGTATGCGTCGGCCATGCGGTAGTAGGCGGCCAGCTCGTCGTCGGAGACCCTGCCGGTGAAGACGAAACGCTGCGGCGGCAACCGGTAGCGGCTCGCCATCTCCCGAAGCGCGGCGTAGTAGCCGGGAACGCCGTCCGTCCGACCGACGAACAGGAAGCGGTATTCGGTGTCGACGTAACGCTTGTAGTGCTCGCCGAGCTTGAGCAGGTCCTCGATCTTCTTCTGCGGCACCATCCGACCGACGAAGAGTATGTTGGCGAAGCCGTCGTCAAGGGTTCGTTCCAGGACCGGCATGCGGGGCGCGCCAGTGATTCGCCGGGTGTCGACGGCAATCGGCATCACGCCGGTCCGCCCGAAGCCCAGCGCCTCGAGCTCCTGCCGGTTGTAGTCGGAGTCGCCCAGCGCGAGGTCGACTCGGCCCGCCAGCGAGGCGAGTTCCTGCCGCCCGATGGTCATCAGCCGGAACAGCCCGGCATCCCATGGCGCGAAGAAGTGGGCGGGAGTCAGGTTGTGGTACTGGATCGCGGTGCGCCCCGGAAGAGTGGTCAGCTCCTCGGTCATCGGCGAGGGGACGGCGAAATGGAGGACGGTCGCGTCTCCCTGCCGCGCGGCGGCCTCGGTGAACGGCCGGATGTCGCCCGCGAGGTCGTCGTCGATCGTCAGGGCGTAGATCTCCGACGTGTGGCCGCGTTCGCGCAACAGACGGCGGACGCGCCGGGCACTGTCGCCCACCGCATCGCCCTGGTGCGCGGCCGGTACCCACTGGTTGATGATCATGAGCGGTCCGCTCGCGGCAGCGCCTCGTACGCTCCCGGGCGATATTGCTTCAGGTCCTCGAGCGCCTCCGCACGTTCGAACTGGCGCCAGAAATCGGGATCCACCTTCCAAGAGGTGCGTGGCGGCGCCGCGCGCACCCGAGCGATCAGGCGGAACAGGGTTGCCGGAAAGTCCTGCGCGCGGAGGCGCGTCAGGGCGGCGTCCTGTGCGCGGAGAATGTCGTCTTCCAGCGCCGGGTCGGACAGGATCGCGTTGATGATCGAGGCGACATGGCGCGGGTCCTTCCGGTCGTACAGCACGCCGCCGCCATCCATCGTTGCCGGCACCGCGGTGGCCGTGAAGGCCACTACGGGTATGCGCTTCCAGAACGCTTCCATGAGGGGGACGCAGAACCCCTCGTGTTCGCTCGCGGAAAGAAAGAGATCCGCGACGTCGTAGAGCGCCGTCAGCTGCTCGTTGGTGACATGGTCGAGCAGTTGGACGCCCGAGAGGCGCATGTCCCGGACCAGTGTTGCCAGCGAGGCGTGGTACTCCGCGAAACCGCTGTGCGACCCTACGACCAGAAGCCGTGCGCGCGGGTCGTAGCGCCGGCGAAAGACGGCGAACGTACGGATCAGGTCCTCGATCTTCTTGTTGGGGATCAGCCGGCCGACGAAAAGGATGTTCGTCCCGTCGTCGTCGAACTGTCCCGCGAGGGACCGGTCGGGCGGAACGTCGAGGTGGCTGAAATCGGGCACGACCGGAAGGACGCCGGTACTCGGGAAGCCCAGAGCGTCCAGCTCGGCCTGGTTGAAGGCCGAGTCGCCTACCGCGAGGTCGCAGCGCGGCGCCCACGCCTGCAGTTCGCGCCGTCCGTCCCAGCATTGCTGCAGCAGGGCGACATTGACGTCCGCGAAGTAGTGCGGCGGCGTGATGTTGTGGTAAAC
The DNA here is from genome assembly GCA_009838525.1 of Acidobacteriota bacterium. Classification (NCBI taxonomy): domain Bacteria; kingdom Pseudomonadati; phylum Acidobacteriota; species Acidobacteriota bacterium. The sequence goes on along the minus strand of VXRJ01000031.1, from coordinate 103,454 downwards.
GAGCATCATCCGATCCGGCAGCGCGAAGGCAACTCGCGAGGCGCGCGAGCCCAGCGAGAAGTGATGGATCAGGATCCGCTCCGGGTGGCTGTCCTCGATCAGGTCGCGGTAGTCCTCGGTCAGGTTCTCGACGCGCGGGTCGGCGGTCTGGACGTAGATCCGCGAGTCGTATCCGGCCCCCACGAGCGCGCGCTGAATCCCCAGCACTTCGTTGCCGATGGCGTCGCCGTAACCGAGTGTGGCGAGCACCTGATCGATGGCGCCGGCGCCGCGGATACTCATCCTTCCGGCCTCCGGCGGCGGCGCTTGCGTCGGCCGCCGTCGGCCGCCGTCTCCGCTGGTCCGCTCGGCAGCCGGTCGACGACCGACTGCGCCGGCGGCAGGTCGCGCCGCCGTCGCGCGAGCCACCCCGGTGGTCCTTCGGGAGACGGCGCCTGGTAGCCGTCGCGGTCGGCCCTGGCGAGCTGATCCAGCATCGTGAGGTACTTGCCGATGACGACGTCCCAGGTGTAGTGCCGCTCGAAGTACCTGCGGCCGTTCGTGCCCAGCGCGCGCCGGATCCGGTCACCCGTCTCGAGCAGGCGCAGCGCTTCGGCGAACTCGCTGAACGACTCGTAGTAGAGGCCGCCGTTCGCCCGCAACGCCTGGCCGCGCAGGACATCGCACTGGCCGTTGACGAGGACGGGAAGTCCCATTGCCCACGCCTCGAGCGTCACCATCGACAGGCTCTCGTAGAAGGAGGGCATCAGCAGGAGGTCGGCCGCGGCCATCGCGTCGTACTTCTCTTCGTCGCTGACGAACCCGAGGTGGTGAATCCGCGGGTGGGAAGGGACCGGCTCCACCGGCTCGCCTACCAGAACGAGATGGAGTCGGCGGGACGCCTGCGCGGCGTAACGCTGGAAGTAGTCGAAGAGCTGGGGGCAGCCCTTGTTGCGGTCGATCCGGCCGACGTACAGCGCAAACGGGTCGGTAATGCCGGTCCGCCCGCGGAAACGTGCGGCGTCCGCGCCGGTTGGCACTTCTGAGCCGACGCCGACGACGATGCCGGGCACGTCGTGGTTGCCCGAGACGGCCTGGATCAGCGCACGTTCCTCGTGGGAGTTGTACATCAGGGCGCGCGCCTGCCGGAAGGGCGCGCGGAAGATCCGTAGACCCAGTGCCGGATCGCGTTCCGCAGTCGGTACGAGCAGCGCACGCGACGGCGCCGCGAGGACGGTTTGGTAGGCGTGGTAGTAGCGGTAGCTGAAGACGATCAGGTAGTCATAGCGGTTTCCGTGTTGTCGCAGATGGTCTACGAGGGACGGGCTGGACGGTCCTTCCACGTCCAGCCAGCGCAACTCGTCGGCGATGGAATGCCAGGTGTTGAAAACCTGCTCGGAATGGCTGGCGAACGTTCTGGGATCCCGTTCGTGAGCGACCGGGAAGCGATGGACGCGCAGTCCGTTGACTTCGCATTCACCTGATGGAAGTTCGTTTGCCCAGGTAATGTAGTCGCGCGCGCAGGTAGTGAGGACTTCCACCTCGGCGTGGCCGGCGAGCCGTTCGGCAATGTAACGGGCGTGCAGCTCCGCGCCGCCACTCAACTCGGCGCCGTAACGCTGCACGACGACCGCGAGTGTCACGATTCCGGGTCAGGGTCTGACGACTCAGGGACCGGTCCGCTCTCCGCGTCAGATGCCTCGCGCGCCGCCGTCGGGGCCGGCTCGGGCTCCGGCTGCGACGCGGTTGGCGCCGCGGCCTCGGCGCCGCCGTCATTTCCGTTGCCGTTACCCGATGCCCGGCGGCCACGTCGCCGCCGCCGCCGGCGGCGCTCCCCGCTTCCTTCGCTGCTGCCTCCGGACGTTTCGGATCGGGCCTGCTGCTGCAGCGTTTCCTCAAGCGCACGCGCGCGCCGCTCGTCGAAATCAAGGCGCGCGGCAACCGATTCGACGCGCATCTTGTGGTTCTTCATCTCGATGGCGAGGCGCGTCATCTCGACCACCAGGTTGTTCATCACCTCGTAGGTGAGCACGTCCATCTCGGTACGCCTGGTCAGGTCCTCGGCGTGCCTCTGGAGAATGTTGGACGTCCTGCGCAGGTCGCGGCTCTGGACGGAAACCGAGTCGAGCAGCGGCGCCGGGTTGAAGAACAGCTTCAGGATCGGGTTGAGCAGCCGCCGGATCCCAAACAGCGCGCGGCCCACCAGGCCCGGCCGGGCGGAGCGGTACACGCTTGCCGGATCGAACTCGTCGGGAAACGGCCAGGGTTCGGCATCGGCGGGCGCACCGCTCTTCTGGCGGTAGTGCTCGAGCAGGTCGGAGCGGACGTTCTTCGGATCAAGAAACCTCTCGAGCTTGACGCCCGCCAGTTCGCGGATCTCTTCCTCTGTGTAGTCGACGCCGCGCTTTTCCCGGATTCGGCTCCGGATCTGCGCCATGATCTGCTCCACGTCGATCGCATCGGAACGGATATTGAATTCGGCCATGGTTTGGGTTGTCTGCAGTCAGTGGTACACGCCGGCGGATGTCCCAAAGGCATCACGGACGCTACAGTGCCGCGGATGCACCGGGTATTCCCAGGCGTCGTCGCGTGGACACGCCGGCACAGTGGCATGCGAGGCCGCCTCACGGCGTGTCGGCCGCGCGGCGCGTCACGGCGGGCGGACCGCAGCGGCCTCGTCCGCCGCCGCTAATCAGGAAAAACTGGCGACAGCCTCCTTTTCCGTCTCGAAGGACTCGAACACGGTCAGGAGCTTCGTCGTCACCAGCAGATCCTTGACGCCGGAGCCGAGGTTGAGCAGCTTCAGGCTACCGCCAGCGTTCTTCACGGTGGTGTAGGTCCGAACGATCTCTCCCAGGCCGGCGCTGTCAATGTAGGGCACGCCCCCGAGGTTGAGCAGCAGGTTCCGGTGATCCCTGTGCAGCACACTGTTGATCTTGTCCCGCAGGAGCTCGTCGCCGTCGCCGATCGTCAGCTTCCCCTGAAGATCCAGGATCATCACGTTGCCGCTGGCACGTTCTTCGATCTGCATCGCCGTGATTCCTCCAAAATGGTTTGCTCCGGCGTCTGTGCGCCGGACGCCGCGTCAGTCGTCGCGCCGCAACTTCTTCCGCGAACGCTTCCGTGCGAGCGCCTGCTTGGCCCGGCGCTTGTCGCCCGGCTTCAGGTAGAAGGAGTGCTTCTTGATGTCCTTGATGATGTCTTCCTGTTGGACACGGCGCTTGAACCGGCGCAACGCACTCTCGATCGACTCGCCTTCCTGGACTCTGACTTCCGCCACTCTTGCTGGTCACCCCCTCCAACGGGCCGGGGATCCGGAACCGCGCCATGGTGTGTGCTAGGCTGTGGCGGCGGTCGGCCCGGTCGCGCCGGCCAAGGCGAATCATCTTAGGACAATACTGACATCCCGTCAAAACCGGCGCATGAACGAGGCCCTCAATCTGCTCGTCGTGGGTGGCGGCGCGCGTGAGCACGCGCTGGTGAGCGCGTTGCGGGACGATCCGGACGTGGGGCGAGTGGTCTGCGTCCCCGGGAACGCCGGCATCGCCCGGGAGCCGGGGGTGCGGACGGCGCCGGTCGACACGTCGGACCCGGAGCGGATCCTGGCCCTGGCCGAGTCGGAAGGGGTCCATTTGACGGTGGTCGGGCCCGAACAGCCTCTGGCGGACGGCGCGGCCGACGTGTTCGCCGAGGCGGGCCGGCTCCTGTTCGGGCCGTCCCGGGCGGCGGCGCGCCTCGAATCGTCCAAGGGGTTTGCCAAGGCCTTCATGGAGCGGCGCGGGATACCCACGGCCCGCTTCGACGTGTGCGCCGACGAGACGTCCGCGCTCGATGCGGTGCGCGGCGATCGGTTCGGCTTCCCGGTCGTGGTGAAGGCGGATGGACTCGCGGCGGGCAAGGGTGTAACCGTCGCGCCGGACCGCGCGACGGCGGAGGCCGCGGTGCGGGCGGCGATGATTGATCGGCGCTTCGGCGCGGCCGGTACGACGTTGGTGATAGAGGAATGCCTGACGGGTCCCGAGGTCTCCTGCTTCGTCATCTGCGATGGCCGGCGCGGCCTGACGCTCCCCCCCGCGCAGGATCACAAGCGTGCCTACGACGGCGACGCGGGGCCGAACACCGGTGGCATGGGCGCGCTAGCTCCCAGTCCGCTGGTCGGGCCTGAATTGGCGTCGCGAATCGAGCAGGGAATCATCACGCCGACGATCGACGGCCTGCGCGAAGAAGGGTGCGAGTATCGAGGTGTCCTCTACGCCGGGTTGATGCTGACGGATGACGGACCGAAAGTGATCGAGTTCAACGTCCGGTTCGGCGATCCGGAGGCCCAGGTGGTCCTGCCGATGGTGAAGTCCGGCCTGGCGCGCGTCCTCCGGGCCGCGGCGGCGGGCGACTTGGGTGACGCGGACTGGCGGCTGGCGGACAGTCCGCATGTAGGCGTGGTGATGGCTTCGGGCGGCTATCCGGGTTCGTACCGGAAGGGCTTGCCGATCACGGGGCTGGCTGAAGCGGCGGCCCGGCCCGACGTTCGCATCTTCCATGCGGGGACCCGCATGGACGAGGCGGGCAACATCGTGACGAACGGCGGCCGCGTGCTGACCGTCGTGGGGCGTGGTTCGCACTGGAAGGAAGCGGTGGATCGTGCGTACGATGCGGCCGCGTTGATTCGGTTCGAGGGAAGCCACGCGCGTACCGACATCGGGCGGCGGGTGGTTGCCCAGGAGCAGGAGCGGAAGGAACAGCATGGCTGAACGACAGGTACAGATCTTGATGGGAAGCGACTCTGACGCGCCGGTGATGCAGCGTGCGGTCGATCTGCTGAGAACTCTTGACGTGAGGGTCGAGATGACGGTCGCTTCGGCGCACCGGTCCCCGGCGCGGGTGCAACGGATCATCGAGGAGGCACCGGGGCAGGGCGTGAGGGTCTTCATCGTTGGCGCGGGCGCGGCGGCGCATCTGGCCGGCGTCGTGGCGGCGCATTCGTCACTGCCGGTGATCGGAGTGCCCATCGATTCGTCGCCGCTCTCCGGATGGGATGCGCTGCTGGCCACCGTGCAGATGCCACCCGGCGTGCCGGTGGCGACGGTGTCGGTAGGCGCCGCCGGAGCGACCAACGCGGGCGTGCTCGCCGCCCAGATCCTGGCCTTGTCGGATCAGGCCCTCGCACAGCGGCTGGTGGACTACAAGACGTCGCTGGCGGCGAAGGTGGAGCGTGCGGCGGCGAAGGTCGAAGGTAACAGCACGTCCTAATCCTCAGAGAGCATCCGGCGGCGAAGGCCGAAGGCAAAGGCGCTGGTCACGGCGCTTCCGGAACATAGATGATCTCCCCGCTGTCCAGCTGGTAGGCGATACCGACCCGCCGGCCGCGGCGGCCCGCGGCGTCGTCCACGTCTTCGGCTCGATAGCGGGTGATCTCACCGGCTTCCTGCGTGATGATCTCCATCTGCGCGGTGCCGGGGTTCTTGACCATCGTGAAGTCCTCCTGCGTGAGGAACTCCGTCAATTGCCAGCGGCTGACCATGGCGACCATGAGCGCCACCGCGAAGACCATGGCGACGTCGAACAGGTTCGCGATGGCGCCGAGCGGGTCGGCGTCGTCATGGATTGAAGCGCCGATTCTCCTTCGCCGTCTTCGGTCTGTCATCCGGCCCTCCTTCGTCGTGCGTGGATGTCGTTTCGCCGATGAGCCCGCTCACGAACTCGAGATCGTTGAGCGCCTCGCTGTGCCAGCGTTGTTTCGCCTGCTGGACGGCGAAGCCGATCCCGCCGACGAAGAGGCCCACGACAGTGGTGGAGAAGGCTACCTGCAGGTTCTCCGCCATCGTCGCGATGTCCCCGGCGGCCAGCCCTACCAGCGCCGGTCCCATTGGGATGAGGGTCCCCATGAGGCCTAGCATCGGGCCGAGCCGCGCCATGGTCCGCGCCGGCGCGAGGTCTGTTTCGCAAAACGCCTCGAAATCGGTGAGCACCTTCTCACGTTGCGCCACCGACCGGCCGTGGTCTAGCAGCCGCCCGATAGCTGATCCCCAACGCGGCTCAGGGGGCAGGTCGGCGTCGCGGAGCAGCGCCTCGACGTTGTCGCGGTCGATCCGGTCGAGCAGCGGCTGCAGCGCGGATCTAAAGCGGAGGCGAGACAGCCAGGCGCCATAGGTGCGTCCGACGAGCAGCAGCGACCGGGCGAACAGGACGAGCAGCAGGACGATGACCGGGACCAGTAGTCCGGTGGAGAGCAGATATAACGCTTGTGTTAACAGTTCCATTGGCTCATGCGGCGATACGACCCAGGCGCCGGCGATGGCTCCAGTAACCGAGGAGGATCCCGACAGCCACCGCGCCAGCGACGGCGGCGTGAGGTCCGGCTTCGAGCGCCTGCGTGTTGCTCTCCACACCCCCCCGCAACGCAAATGCGGTCAGCCCGGCCGCAAGCACCACTTGGCCGACGTGGACGAGCAGGCGCAACTCGGCCCGGAGATTCCGATCCGGCAGGAGCCGCCGAATCGCCTCGCTTCCCGTCAGGCCAGCCACCACGACGGCAAGGCACAGCGCCAGGGCGGTCGTCGAGAAGGACCATTGCGACGCCGCATGAAACGCCTTCATCTCCAGGTAGAAGAGCGCCAGCACGGGGATGACACCGACATGGTGTGCGGCCAGTCGCCGCAACCGGTGCACGTGCGGGCCGTGCCGCGCGCGCAGCAGCAGCGTGGCCCCGGCGCAGCCGAGGACGCCGTCCAGCGCCAGCAGCGCCGCCAGCGTCTGAACGTCGACGCCGTCCAGGCCGCCGATGAAGGCGGACAGGCTCTGGCGCACGGCGACCGGGTGTGCGGCGTACGCTATTGCCGCGACCGTCACGACGGCGAGCAGCCGCCACCGTGCGCGCTCAATGAACGCCAGCCCCAGCAGGAACAGGATGACGCCGGTTCCCGCGACGATGTCGAGTACCGCTTCCATGGTTCGCGGGTGTCAGGATAACTGTCTGCGCGACGACGGGACGAGGCTCCCGTCTCAGCGCCCGGTTCTACCTCCGCGACCGATGCGGATCAGTTCCCTGCCCGTCCTGACGAGCAATCCACCGTCGACGGCGGCAGTGCCGTACACGCGTTCGGAGACGGTCAGCGAGTTCCTGGCCAGCTCGATCGGTTCGGCGGCGTCCGCGGCGAAGACCGATGCCACGCCATCGGTCCCGAATATGTAGACGCGGTCTCCGTTGACGATCGGCGTCGCCCACGCGGCCGACGCCAGGCGGGTCGCCCATCGCGATCGGCCCGAGTCCAGTTCCAGGCAGCGGATGACGCCCCGGGAGTTGATGAAGTAGATCACCTCGCCGGTCACGACGGGTGAGGACATCGAAGCCGTCGCGCTGCGACCGCGCCAGAGCACCTGCTCCTCCGGCAGCCGTCCCCTGTGTCCGACGGGCAGGGCGAGGTTGGAGCGGGAGTCCGACGACGCGACGACGATGCGCTCCCGGGCGAGGATCGGCGAGGGGAGTCGGTTGCCGGAAAGGCCGTCGATCCACCAGATCCGTTCGCCGGTTCCGGCGTCGTACGCCTCGACCGTTCCGTCGATGCTGACCACGACGAGCTCGCCGTCCTCCCAAGGCACGACGATCGGCGTCGTCCATGCGGACGCCGCGGGACGGTCCGCCTTCCACCGCGTCTCGCCGGTGGCCGCATCGACGGCCAGCAGGTACGACGGTCCGTCGTGGGCGGCGAGGACGAACAACGCTTCATTGTTGCCAACGAGCGAGCCGCCGAGGCCGTAGCCTTGGATCTCCCCGTAGTCCGCCTTCAGCGACCGGGACCAGATGGGCTCGCCGTCATGGCGCAGCGCGCCGAAGTCGCCGCTCTCGAAGAGGTAGTAGACACGCTCGGCGTCGACGCGCGGCGTCGGCGCACCCTTGGCCACGAAGTTCGTGACCTCGACGGGTTGGCTGGAGGCGAGGGTGTGGCGCCATCGTAGCGCGCCGGTCTCCGCGTCGACCGCCTCGACGATCTGCGTCTCGCGCTCCGGGCCGTCGATGGCGGTGACGAACACGAGGCCGTCCCAGACCACGGGGCTCGATTGGCCGTAGCCACCGACCGTGTGCCGCCACGCGACGTTCTCGTCGTCCGACCAGACCAGCGGAAGATCGCGGGCCTGACTGTGGCCGAACGCCGCTCCCCGAAAGCCGGGCCAGCGCCGGTCGCCGGTCAGCGGGGGCCGGTCGTCGGTTGCGCCGACCGCCCGCCGGGGCGACTCGAGCACGTCGCTTGGCCGCAGCGAGTCCGCCTCGACCCGGTCGACCCTCGCGTGGGTCTGACCGTGCGCGGCGCCCCCCGCGATGTGCAGGACGCCCGGTCCGCCGACCAGGGCGTGGGATGCACGTTCCGGCGCGATGTCGTAGGCGAGCGCCTGCCAGGCGCGCCCGCCGGCGTCGAGACGGAACAGTTGATTCACGCTGCTTAGGTACAGGCTCCTGCCGGTGGAGGCCATGCCGAGGCCGACGCCCCGGCTGCGGCCGCGAACCGGCGGAACGGGTGCGGTCGCCAAAGTCCGGGTCCGCAGGTCCAGCCGATGCACTTCGAGCGCGGGCCCACCGGGCGTCATGCCCCCGGCCAACCAGATGGCGTCCTCGTGAACGGCCGCGGCGAGGGAATGCAGGGGCAGGGATGCGGTCTCGACCACCGTCCAGGTCACCGGGTCCGCATCGAGGTCGGCGACGAGCACGTCGTCGCGCCAGTCCTCGGCCGGCACGGCGGGCGGGCGGAGGCGCGCTCGGGGGCTCTCGGCCACCGCCGAGGGCGCCCAGCCGCCGAGCACCCAGAGCCGCTGCCCGACAATCACCGCCGCGTGGTCCGTCCTGCCCGACGGCATCGGCGTCAGGTCGACCCACTCCCCATCCGCCTGGTCCCACCGCTGCAGGTCGGGGCGGGCCCGACGGGCGCCCGTGATCTCGGCGCCTCCCACGCGGTAGAGGTCCTCGCCGTCGCTGACGAGCACCGAGCCGAGTACCGGGCTGCCGGTCCAGACCGTCCTCCAGAACGCGTCGGCCGGGGAGAGCGCGTAGAGAGCGGCCCTCCCGGCGCCCGCGGCAGTGCGGGAGGCGGGCGGTTGCTCTCCTGCATGCATGTAGAGCACGTCGCCGGCGTAGGCCCCGGACACGTCCGCTGATGCGTGCGGGAGAGGCGGCGCGGTCTCGGGTGGCGCGGCCGGCATCAAGGGGGACTGCGCGTGCGCCCTCACGCCGTCGCCCGCGCCTGCTCCGCTCGCCAGGATGACCGCCGCCAACAGGGCGGAGGCTGCAGGGGTGCATCGCATGGTCGTCTCCAGTCTCGAACTGCTCGTGTTCCCGGGTTGCGTCGAAGGCCCCCTTACGCCCGTGTCAGGTCGTGCTCCGGCGCCGCAGGACGAGCAGCGCGATCGCGAGCAGACCGACGACGATGGCCGCGCCCAGGTAGGCCAGGCGTCGCGCGGGCGGCGGGCTCGCCGACGCGTCGGCCGGACGCGTTTCCGTCTCCTGCTCCGACAGGACGACGCTCGCCTCGGTCAACTCGACGCTCGACGTCAGCGCCCGCTGCAGCTCGCTCCGGTAGCTCGCCGCGAGGTCCGGCGGGGCCTGCTCGGCGATGAACGAGGCCAGGGCCGCGTTATCGCAGACGAACCCGCTGCAGCCGGCCTCGAACTCCTCCACCAGGCGGGTGTGTAGCTCGGCCAGCGCCGCGATCTGTTGCGGCGAGGCGTCCCAATAGCCCTTGCGCACGGTCTCGAGCATCACCGCCGTCATTTCCTGCAGGGCATACGGGTTCTCGCGTCGGAAGAACGCCTCAATTCCTATGTCGTAGCGGTCGTCGACGTACACGTCGTACAGTTCGTTCCAGAGCGAATCGTCGATGGCGGCCGGCTTCATCACGTTCCAGCCATAGGTGTTGCGGAACGTCTCGGCGAACTGCTCGGCCGACGAGGCGCCGCCCTCCTGCAACTCGCCGATGTAGGCCGGGTTCAGCAGCGTCGACCGCGCCTCGGTCCAGACCGTTTCGTTGAGGTCCGTTACGCGCGGCCGTTGCGCGTTGCGGAAGTCGTTGAAGTAGGCGTCCGCGTCCCTGCCCGTTACGTGGCGGACGGCCATGCTCAGCCCGCCCATGAACTCGTAGACGTGGTCGAGGCTGAGCGCGCCCCAGGTATGGCTCTCCCGCGGCTGCACGACGATCTCGGTGTCGGCGAGCGCCGCCTCGAAGATGCCGTCGGCGTAGAAGCTCCAGAGTTCGCCCTCGTCGTAGACCGCGCCCATGTTGCGCAGGTACTGGCCGGCCACCTCGGCGTCGTCTTCCCACCGGTCGCCTTGCTCGACCATCTCCATGATGGCGGTCCCGTAGTTGCCGTTCACGCCGCCGAAGACCCGCAGGGTGGAGTACCGACGTGCGTCGGCGGGCGACAGGCCCTTCTCCTTCATCACTTCCTCGGCGCGCAGACGGCCCGCCTGGACGAAGTTGGTGTGCGCGTCCGCGTCGCGCGCCTCGGCCGCCATCGCCACCGCACGGTTGATCAGCGCGAGGCGAGAGGCGGCGAGGTCCCGGAGCTGGCCGGCGGTCTGGACGACCACGTCGATACGGGGCCGGCCGAGGTCGGCCGAGGGAATCAGCCGCAGGTCCGCGACTCGCCCGAACGCGTCCCAGACCGGCTCGACGCCGAGCAGGTAGAAGATCTGTCCGATGGTGGCGCCCTCGGTGCCGATGAAGTCGCTCGGCCAGAGGGTAAACGCGACCTTCCTCGGATAGGCGTCGTGGCGGCGCCGGTGCTCGTCGAGGAGCGCTTCCGCCAGCCCGCGTCCCACCGCCCACGCCTCCTCCGAAGGCGTCTTCTCGGCGTCAATCGAGAAGAGGTTGCGCCCGGTGGGGACAGCGTCCGGATTGACGATCGGGTCACCTCCCGGCGACGGCTCGACGTAGCCGCCGGCGAGGGCGCGCGCGACGCTCTCCAGCTCGAGGTCCGAGCTGTCGCGCAGGCCCTCCCGGTGCCGGTCGATGCCGTTGACGCTGGCTTCCAGCGTCAGGACCGCCCGGGCGAGTTCCGCGTCGCGGGCGTCGCGTTCCGCCAGTTCGATACCGGCGGCGTCAACCGCGACGTCGAGACGCCGATCGAACGCCGGGTCTTCCAGAACCTTCCGCACGCGATCCGCCGCTGGCGTGTCGAGGCCCCGAAGCTGGCCGCCGAGCGCCGCGCGGTGCTCCCGGTAGAAGGCCGCCGCCGAGACCGCCTGTTCGATGTCCTCGCGGGGGGCCGTCACCAGCTCGCCGGACGATTCGTGGTCCCATGCTCGCTCAAGAGCCCCAACCTGCGGCGTATCGAGAGCGAACGCGAGCCGCTCGGCAGCGAGCCGGCGCTTCTCCTCCTCGACGCGGTCGACGAGTCCCGGATCCTCGAGCAGGGCGAAGGTCCGCTCGCGGAGCGCGTCGTCCTGCATCACCTCGAGCAGGGCGAACACGTCCGGGTCTTCGGCGATCTCGATGGCCTCGGCCATCGGGGGGATGACCGCGGCGATGGTCTTCGCGCGCTCGCGCTGCACGGGATCCAGCAGTTGGGACGTACGCGCGAACTCCTGCTCCGATTGCAGCCGCTCGACGAACTCCGCCTTTTGTGGATGCGGCAGGATTCGCGCCACGAGGTCCTCGAGCTCGCCGGCGCGGGCTTGCGATACCGTCGCGTCCGGTCGGGCGCGGGAACCTGTCCCCATCGAGATGAAGCCACGGATGATGTCGTCGTCCGACGGCCGCCGCGCCGCTTCCCGCCAGGCGTGGGCGTGCCGCACGTCGGCGTCCGCCACCAAGTCGGAGAGCACCGCTCCACCCGCCTCGCCCGCTACGCGCCGCGCATAGGCGTTGCGCGCGCGCTGGCGATAGCGGCGGTCGAAGAGCGCCTCGTCCTCCAGCTCGTCCGCCTCGACCGCTCCCTTGACCCTATCGATGCGGGCGAGGGCGTAGGCGATCGGATCGATCGCCATCAGCTCCGCCGTCGCGTCGATCTCTTCCGCCGCGAAGGCGTTCCCGAGGGTGTAGAGCCCCTGTGCGACCTTCTCGCCGTCGATGGTCTCGACGTGGTTGCTGAGACGGAACATGTCGTCCGCCGACCACGTCGCGTCAGGGTCGAGGCCGAGATCCACGTGCAGGCTCAACTCGGTCGCCAGCCGCTGGATCGTGCGCGCGTGCTCCGCCCGGACCGGGCCGTCGGCGGCGTTGCGGTAGCTGTTGAGCCGGTCCCGCAGCGGGCGCAACCCCTCGTATAGCCCGCCCTCCATGAATGGCGGCGTCAGGTGCGTCACCGTGGCCGCGTAGGAACGCCGCTTGGCGATGATCCCCTCGCCGACGTTGCTCATGACGTAGACGTAGACGTGGGGGAGCCCGCCGACGAGCGCGTCCGACCAGTCGAAGGCCGACAAGGCGATCTGCTTCCACGGTGTGAACTCCAGGCTGCCGTGGGTGCCGAAATGCATGACGGCGTCGGCCTCGAACGCGTTCCGGGTCCACAGGTAGGAGGCCACGTAGGGATGGGGCGGCGCCTTCCGCGCGCCATGCACCAGCCGGAACGTGTCGTCGCCGACGCCCGGCAGAGGTTGCGGCAGGATTGCGACGTTGCCGAACTGCACACGGGCCACCGCCAGTGCGGCCTCCCCGCCCTCGCCGACGGTCATGTACTCGCCGGGAGCGGGGCCGTACTGCTCGACGACGGCGTCGCGCATGCCGGGCTCGAGGTCCGCGTCCAGCCACGCGGCGTACGCGCTGGCCGGCACCAGGGCGGGATCCCCGTTGGTCAGGAACTCCTCGAACGCGCCGCGCGCGTACGGTCCGAGCACTGGCCCCTTCGTCTGAACGAGCTCCCAGAACTCGTCGTCCGTCTCGGGGAGTCCGTCGACCGTGTAGCCCGCGTCGCGCAGCGAGCGGAGCAGGTTCAGCAGGCTCGGCGCGACCTCCATGCTGCCGGCGTTCATGGCGTTCTTGCCGGGCCCCTTGTAGTAGTAGATGGCCACCCGCTTGTCACGGTTGGGCTTGGCCTTCAGGGCCAGCCAGCGCTCGACGAGATCGCAGAAGGTGTCGAGCCGCTCCGGCAGCGCGTCGAAAATCTCGTAGCCGTCCGCGTCGGTGAACTGCGCCGCCACCGCGTAGGGCACCATGCCGCCGTCGAGCTCCGGCAGCACGACGCTCATGGTCAGCATGGCGCCGGCCATGCCCTGCTGGTCGGTAACCCAGTCGTCGTGGTTCTCGAACACCGACACGGGCGTCAGCATCGGGATATTGCGCTCGCGCAGCCACGCGATCGCCTCGTCGGCGCGGCCCAGGGTGAGCCGGCCATGCGGCATCAGCACCACGAGGTCGGGGTCGATGCGGCGGAGAAAGTCGAGGCGTTTCTCGGCGCTGGCCATCGGGTAGACGTTCCACTCCCGGGCTTCGAGCGCGCGGATGAACGCGTCGACGTGGTCCCGGTTGGCGTTGAAGGGGCCGGGCACGCTCGTGATCAGGGCGATATTCGGGGCGCCCGCCTTCGCCAGCCCCTGCGCGTCGTAGTAGGCATCGAACGCGTCGACGGACTCGAACGTCAGGTCGTCGTCCAGGTGGAACAGCACGTCCATGGAACGCTCGACCGGCGGCTCCACGTCCTCCGAGCGAAAGGACTTGCCGTCGAGCTCCACCCGCGAGAAGTTGAGGAGGCGCGCGTAGTTCTCGGCGCCTCCGAACTCGAGGTAGCCGTTGGCCGCGTCGAGCTGCCCGCCGCGGAGGTTCGTGACGTCGAGAGCCGGGTTCGTGGCTCCCTGCACGAACAGGCGCACGCCCTGACGGTCGGCTTCACGCAATTCCTCGAGTTGCGTCTCGTCGAGCTGCAGGCCGCGTCCAAACACGTAGACGACCGGATAGTTCACGGCTCGGTCCAGGGACGCCAGATCCAGCGACTCGACCCGTACCGCCCCGCTCCGTCGCGCGCGCTCGATGCGGGCGAGCTGGAAACCAGGGAAGTTGACGAAAGCGACCTCGGTGACCGCGAGATAGCGCTGGTAGGCGGCGAAGCCGCTCCAAAGCACCGTCACCGCGAGCACCGCCGCCGCGATTCGCTTGCGATGGGACCACAGGTGCGCTAGCCGCGACCGCACCGTCCGTACTCTTGTTGGCTCGTCGTGGGGCGTCATCGGGTTTCCCTCCATCTGCTAGTGCGTCTTCTGCGTCAGCACTTCCGGAGCGCAGATCGCTAGAAGGGCGTTACCGTCAGGCTCACCGAAACCAGACGGCCGAGCGTCGGGCTCGCTGCCGTTTCCTGGTAGTCGGCGTCCATCACGTTCAGCACGTGTACGCCCACGCGCAGGTCGTCGTTCGGGTGCAGGTAGACCGCCAGGTCGGTGCGCGCGTACTCGTCAAGCAGGACGGGGACGCCCTGCGAGCTCTGGGTCCGCTCGCCGACCCAGCGCTGATCGACGGAACCGGTCAGGCGCCATGAGCCGAGCGCCGCGCCCAACTGGATTCCTGCATTGACCTTGTGCTGCGGCACCAGCGCCAGCGGGTTGCCGGTCGCCAGGTCCTCGCTGTCCGTGTACGCGTAGTTGGCGTAGTAGCCCAGCCATGAGGATGCCTGCCCGTTCGCCACCAGCTCCAGGCCGGTCGAGCGCGCGTCCGCGACGTTCACCCAGTCGAAGTGGTCGCGTTGCGGCGAGATCACGAGTTGGATGAGATCGGTCATGTCGTTGTGAAAGATGTTCATCTCCGTTCGGAGAGCGCGACCGACTTCATGCTGAATCCCGCCGTCGAACGAGGTGATGTGCTCGGGTTCCAGGTCCGGGTTGGGCAATCCGGGAATGGGGCCGTGGAAAACGACGTTACCGAACAACTCGAACAGGCTCGGGGCACGAAAGGCGCGGCCGGCGGACGTGCGCACTCGAGTCGTCGGCGTCAGGGCGTACAGCAGCGAAACCTTCGGAGAGCCGACCGCCCCGAACTCCGAGTGCCGGTCGTAGCGCAGGCCGGGGACCAGCCGCAGCTTGTCGGCCAACACCCACTCGTCCTGCACGTACGCCGAGAAGATGTCGAACCGTTCGCGTTGTCCGTGCGACAGGGGAAAGACGTCGCCGATCACCGGATCGCGGACCAGCGTCACGGTCGGGTTGGGCACGCCGCCCGCCGCCATGCCGGCCTGAATGCCCGCGGCCACTCGCGCGAGGGTCTGGTCGGATCCGAGCAGGTTGGCGCGGTCGGCGATGATACTGTCGCCGAAGGACCCGCGCTCGCCCGTGTAGCTTGCCCCGAGGACGACGGTGTGAGCGAGATTCGGAGCCCAGGTCAGTTGCGGCTCGACGAGCACGCTGCGGAAGTCGGTGTCCTGTCCGGTGAGCGCCGCGAACGGAAACACGCCGTGCGTCACTGACTCCCTGATGGCTGGTCCGGGCGGATCGACGATGGTCGTCTGCCGCGTCGGGGCGAGGGTGAAGTTCTCCTGAGAGAGACGCTGGTTCGAGTAGCGGTAGCTCGTCCGGATCTGCGCCGTCAGCGCGCCGGCTCCGGTGTAACGGATGATGCCACCCAGGTTGACGGCGGTGTCGCGCTTGTGCTCCTCGACCGCGACCGGCAACCGGGCCGACAGGTCGAGGCCCGTTTCGTAGCGGGAGATCCGCGGCAGCAGCGTCACGTCCCAGCCGTCGGTGACGGAGAAGTCCAACCGGCCGGTCATCCGCACGTCCTCGTACCCGACGTTGCTAAGCGGAACTTCCTCCGGTTGCAGGCTGCCGTCTTCGGCGAAGCGGGGAACGCTGCGGCTGTCGCGGTTGTAGACGTTGTCGATCTTGCGTCGATCCGTGGTGAACGCGTAGGCGACGGGGCCTGATTCGCCGCGCACGGACGTTCCGAAGTGGTAGTAGCCGGCGGCGCCGCCGCTCGCGAAGAAGTCGGCGGCCGGCGGGCCCTCGCCCGGTCGCGTGATGGCGTTGATAGCGCCGGCGAAGGCGTTGGCGCCGTAGAGGCTGGAGAACGGCCCGCGGACCACCTCGGCCTGCTCCACGGATTCCAGTGGCACGAGGCTCAGCGCAGCCAGGGTGCCGATGCCCAGATCGTTGGCCGGCAGCCCGTCCACCAGGAGCAGGGCCCGCTTGGTCCCGGGGACGCCGCGCATGACGAGCGACGAGTTGGCGCGGGCGGCCATGCCGGACGTCTCCGCCAGATCGATGGCGGGCGTCCTGCGGAGGAGGTCCTGCAGGTTGCGGGCCGACGACGCCTCGATCGTCTCCGCGTCGAGAATCGTGACGCTGGCCGCGACCTCGCTGACCGCCCGTTCGGTCTGCGTCGCGGTCACCACGACGCTCTCCTCGAACTGGAGCACCGGAAGCCGCAGATCAAGAAGCACCGGTTGTCCGGCCACCACCGTCACCGGCGACGTGAGCGGCGCGAAGGCTTCCCGCGTTACGGTCAGCCCGTAGGTGCCGGCGGGAACTCCATCGATGGCGAACGTGCCGTCCGCTCCCGAAGTAGCCGACATTGCGGTGCCGTCCAGAACAACGAGCGCGGCCGGAAGCGGCGCACCGCCGTCCTCGGCCACGACCGTTCCCCGAATCGACCCGGTCTCTTCCTGGATCGAGCCGGGCTCAACGGACCCGAACGCCGGAACCGGGCTCAACGGTCCGGCGGCTAGCAAGGCACTCAAGGCAAGGGCCGCGGTTGCGGCCTGGCGACCAATACGCATGAAACATCTCCTCCCGGGGCCGCCGCACGCGCGCGGCGACCAAGAATCCAGCCGATCTCGACGACTCGGACGATCCGGGGGGAGCGGCCGAGCCATTGACGTAATGGGGGAGGTGTTATGCGGGAGGTCCGCGCGTCGCCTGGGTGGAAAGCGCAGCGACCCAGCCGCCCCGCCGGAGGCCCAACGCAGCCGGGCGGGCCGTCGGCGGCGGCCCCCAGCACGAGGCTGCCGTCGTTGTCGTTACGGGAGAGTGGTCCTGGAGGCAGCAGATTGTGCAGTGATGATTGTGGCCGCTGGAGTCCTCGTCTTCATGTTCGTGAGCGACCGAGACGAAGCCGGCCGACAGCAGGGCGCACGTCACCAGTAGCGCTGCGAAAGCTGGCGGCCGACTCGTCTTCATCAGGTTCAGGGGCTCCGGATTATCTGTCGTGCTCGCTGGGGTGAGCTTGTCGGCCTCTTCAGTCGAGCTCGACGATGGTGATGGCGTTCCAGTTGTTCATCGGGATGAGCAGCCGGTTCCGCTTCGAGTCGTAAGCCATCGAAGCGGCACTCGGTATGCCGGAAGCTATGACCTCGGCCGTCTGTCCCGGCCGGATGCGCGAGACCGTGCCGATCCTGACGCTGGAGACGTACTTCGTGCCGTCGTCCAGGATGACCAGCCCGTCGTTGCCGCCGTCCACCGCGCGCTCGGTTCTCACGAGCTCGCCGTCCGGTGAGAACGTGAGCACCGCGTTGTCGTTGATGTTCACCACCACGATGTTCCCGTCCGGGTCGAAGGCGATGCCGTTGGGCCGGGCCAACGGCGCTCCCTCGACGACGACCGACGCGTCTCCGCCGGGTCCGATCCGGTATACGCGCCAGGTGCCACTCTCTTCGGTCCCCGTCTGCGTGGCCCAGATGGTGCCGTCCTCGGCGACCTCGATGTCGTTGAAGCGCTGCGCGTCCTCAACGGTGACGCTGCCCCGCGGCTCGCCGCTCTCCATGTCGAACCAGCGCACTACGTTGATGTCTGCCACGTAGAGCAGGCCGTTGACGATGTCACTGCCGAGCGGGTGGTTCAGCGTCAGGCCGTTCCGGTCGACCCCGATCCACTTCAGCGTGTGAGCGCTGCCGTCGGGGTTGATCAGCGAGATGTAGCCGTCGTTCGGCATGATGTCCTGGGCAATCCCGGCGTTGACGGCAACGTACAGGTCGCGGGCCTCGTCGTAGGCCATGCTCTCGGCGAAGCGAAAGCCGCCGTAGGTCCTGGCGTTCGGCGACAGGTCCAGCGGCTCGCCCGCCCTGAAGGGCTGGCCGGCGGCATCCTGAGCCTGTGCCGCGCCGGTTGCCGGGCCGGCGGTGCAAACCGCCAGCACGCCGGTGACCACAATCCATCGGGAAGCGAGCTGTACTCTGCAAAGACCTGACATTTCAGCGTTCCTCCATTTCGAGCGTTGACTACGGGAGCCCCGATGTCGGGACTGGCATCCGCGCCCGTCGTCGGCGCCGAGTCCGACGACCGCCGACTGGCGCGAGTACGAAATGTCGCAGCGGAGTGCGACGGGGAGGCTACGCGGGCGGGCCGCGAGTCGGAAGGATGCCGAGAGCCGCGGGGCGTTCGCCGTCCGGGCGGGCGGCTGCCACGGCGCGGGTGACGAGGTCCGGCGCGGACGGCGCGGGCGTGACGTCCGGCGTGATGCCCGACAGGTGCCGGAAGTGGCAGGCGTCGCAGTCCACGTGACCGGCGGCCCGCAGGTCGGCGTCGTGTTCATGGAGCGCGGCGCCCAACGACGCGAGCACGACGAGAAGCCCCACAGCCACTGCCGCGGTTCGCTTCGGCGAAGCCATCCCCCTATTGAAGAGGCAAGGGCGAGCCGGCGTCAAGCACCTGGCCCTCAAAGAGCATGACTCGGAGCACCTCCTGGGTGTGAAGGCGCTTCTCGGCCTGATCGAAGGCAACCGACGCCGGGCTGTCCATTACCCGGTCGGCAACCTCTTCGCCCCGGTGGGCGGGCAAACAGTGGAGGAAGCAGACGTCCGGAGCGGCGTGGGCCATCAGCGTGTCGACGGGCATGGCATCGTCATCGACGGACGCCGTCGGCCACATGTTGACGAAGGGCCCCGCCGACGTGTAGGATTCTTGTGTTGAGACTGAGTCCCACTCCCAAGACGTTCACTCTTGCGGACCGGCCGACAACGCGTGGGGAGTGCCCAGCAACAAGAGAACGGCATGACGCATCGGCTTCGAACCTCGTTACTGCTGGCATTGTCGGTTGCGCTGCTGTTCCCCGGCATCGTTGAGGCCCAGGGCATTCTGTTGCTGGCTCACGGGGGACGCGACGAGTGGAACGCGGAAGTTCTCCGGGTGGCCTCGAACGTCGACTCGAATCATCCGGTCGAGGTGGCTTTCGGGATGGCGAACAAGCGCACGATCGAGGACGCCGTGGCCCGCCTGGCGGAACGGGAAGTCACGGAGATCGTCGCGGTTCCGCTGTTTGTCTCGTCCCACAGCAGCGTCATGCGGGCCACCGAGTACCTGTTGGGGCATCGCGACGATGCGCCGCCCGAACTGGAGGCCTTCGCAGGAATGGCGGCCCGCATGTCCGCCGCTGGATCCAGCGAGGAGCCCGGCGGCGACTGGACAACGCCGATCGAGACAACGACGCCGATCTCGCTGGCGACGGCGCTGGACGATCACGCGCTGGTCGCCGAGATGCTGCTCTCACGCGCTTCGGAGATCAGCGAGCGGCCGGACGAGGAAGTCGTTGTGGTGGTTGCGCACGGTCCGGGTTCGGATGAGGACAATTACCTCTGGCTGGAGAACATGGGCGCTTTGGTGGAGCGGATGCGTCCGCAGACGCAATTCAGCCGCATCGAATACCTCACGGTCCGTGACGATGCATCGGAGGAAGTACGAGACCAAGCCACCACGGAACTGCGTGCCGTTGTCGAGGGCGGCGTGCAGGAGGGGAAGTCGGTGTTGATCGTGCCGCTCCTCCTGTCCTACGGCGGTATCGAGGTCGGCATCCGAGAACGACTGGAGGGATTGGAGTACCGGATGGCCCATCAAGCCCTGCTGCCGGACGAACGCCTCTCCGAGTGGGTGCTGATGCAAGTCCAGGAGCAATAGCAAGGCGCCCGCCGTTTATGGCAGCACGCGGCGGGCATGGTCGAGCGTCTGGTCCTTTGGGACCGGCCACACAGAGCACGCGTGGCGATACCCTCCCGCTCGCAGTGTAGCAGCCTCGCTAAGGGGCGGGAGCAAGATTCGTTGGCATACGTTTGAGGGTCACATGCAAGAACCAAGACTGCCGGGACGGTCCGGCCCGAGAGCAACGACGCCAGGCAGCGTCGCCGCGGCCTGTCTGTTCGTATGGCTGATCGCGGCAGGAAGCGCCGCGGCTGGCGGACAATCGGCCGACAGCGACACGCTGGAGTGGCTCGACGACTACGAGGCAGCGCTCGCCCTGGCGCAGGAGACCGGGCAGCCCCTGTTGGTCGAGTTCCGGTGCGCGCCTTGAATCAGCGGCAGAAGATTTGACGCACAGGTTGTGCTGTCACCGATAGACTCCGAGCGGGGTCGCCTGCTGCAGCGCTTCGTACGCGCGCGCATCGTCAACCTGGTCGGTATCGACGTCGGACTTTACGACTTCGACCGGCACAACGCCATCTACTTCTTCATCGTCAGCCCGGACGAGCAGATCTACCTGCGTTACGGCGGCCGCGATGCGGTGTCCGCCGATTCGTATCTCGATCTCGACAGCTTCGCGCTCGCTCTCGAGGCGGGTCTGGCGGAACACGAGCGTTGGGCTGCCGGCGAGCGGCCGGCCTCTCCGCGCCCGGCGCCTCTCTTCCCTCGCGACATGCAGCGAATGCGCGAGGTAGAGCTGGATCGGGGCCGTTGCGTCGAGTGCCACATGATTGGCGACTATGCTGCGGTCGACAAGGAACTGGCCGGAACGCTGGACAAGCCGCGCGACATGTTCCGGTCGCCGGACATCCGGGACATCGGCATCCACCTCGACGTCCCGCTGGGGCTTGTCGTCGAGCAGTCGGACGGGCCTGCAGCCGGACGGCTTCGCCTGCGAGGGTCATGGAGCTGGATTTCGACGCCGACGGCTTCGTCGAGCCGGGCGAGGTGGGCGCGGGTCTGTGGCAGAGCCTGCAGCACCAGGTCGAGCGGCGCATGCACGGCGACGTCGACGGCGACGGCGCGCTCGATCCCCGCGAATACGCGCTGTTCGTACCCGATCCCGGCGCCGACACGAACGAGGAGAACGTGAGCGATCTTCAGGAGGCAAGATTCGCCTCGTTCGACCACAACGGGGATCGCCGCGTGACCCGCCGGGAGATCCTCGACGAGTTCATACGGAACAACATCGCCAGGCACTGGACCCGGATCGTGCTGTTCCATCTCGGTCGGGCGGATGCCGATGACGACGGCGTGGTGGATCGGGCAGAATTGACCCGCGCTGTTGAAGCGGCCGGCGGCAAACCCGCTCCCGGCCCCCTGGATCTCTGGTTCGAGATTGCGGGTGAGATGGGGAAAGCGTCCGCATCACGTCTGGTCTTGGCGGAACTGCCGGTCGTGCTCATGGCAGCCGGAGCGACGGCTGACGGTCGGGCCAGGTTCGGAGCACCGCTCACGCCGCTGCTGTCGCCTGCCTGCGGCGCCTCCGGCGAGGCGCGCGAGTGAGTAGCTCGGCCCCGACCGGCGGAGCGTCACCCCCAACCGCGATCGACCTGTCCGGCGTGCCGGAGACGGCGCTCTGGCCGCTCTGGAATCGCGCGATGGATATGTCGCGCGCCGACCGCCTGGTCGAAGACCCGATGGCGGCGGAGCTCGTGGACCGCATTGACTACGACTTCAGGGGGCATTTCGGGCGGCCGAGCGCGTTTCATTCGATTCGCGCGCGCGTGGGCGACGATCTGATTCGCGACTACCTTTCCCGGACCCAAGACGAACCGGTTGTCGTTGGGCTTGGTGAAGGACTGGACCACCAGCTCTGGAGAATCGACGACCAGCGTGTACGCTGGATCACCGTGGATCTGCCCGAGCTGATCCACGTGCGCCAGCGACTCCTGCCGTCACATCCGCGCGCTTCGCTGGTTGCCGGATCCGCGCTCGATCCGGCCTGGATGGGCACCGTCCCGGCCGGCGCGCCACCGTTCATCACGGCAGGGGGGGTGTTGATGTACTTCACCGAGAACGACGTGCGTGCGCTACTCAGCCGCATCGCCGAGCGCTTTCCCGGAGCGGAGATCTTCTTCGACGCAATCCCGCCGTTCGCTTCCCGGCGCACCCTCAACGGAGCGAAAGTCACCAAGCTCTACACCGCGCCGCCGATGCCCTGGGGCATTAGCGTCGACGACCTTCCGGGCTTCCTCAGGTCGATTCCGAACCTTGACCCGGTCACCGTGCAGACTTACGCGGATCCCTTCCCCCACCGGCTACGCTTCTATTGGCTCCTGTCGTTCATTCCGCCGGTGCGCCGGACCTTCGCTGGCAGTCTGGCCCACGCACGGGTCCTGACGTCCTGATCCGCGACCAGGACTAGGTCGAGCCGCCCGCGCCCTGGGGAACCGCCGTCGACGACGGCAGCGGCTCGACCGGTTCCCGCGATCTAAATACCCGACGTAGTAACCGCTGCAGATCATCCAGGATCAGGTACGCGACCGGCACCAGAATCAGCGTGATGAACGTGGCGAACAGCACTCCGAAGGCGAGCGACACCGCCATCGGCACCAGGAACGCCGCCTGCACGCTACGCTCCATCATCAGCGGGGCCAGCCCGAAGAACGTCGTCAGGGACGTGAGCAGAATGGGCCGGAACCGGTTGCTGCCCGCCTCGCGGATCGCGAGCTGCAGCCCGCTGGACTCGAACTCGTGGCGGTCCGGCTGGTTGCCGCCTGCGGCGCGAACACGGCGGCCGACGTCGGTGTGCACGCTCCGTGCGCGGTTGATGAAGTCGACCATGACGAGGCTGTCGTTGACGACCACGCCGGTCAGGGCCACGAGTCCGAACATCGACATCATCGTCACGTCGAGTCCCATGACGATGTGTCCCCAGATGGCGCCCACGAGACCAAACGGGATGGCGGCCATGATGATGAGCGGCTGCACGTACGAGCGCAGGGGGATCGCGAGGAGGGCGAAGATCATCAGCACGGCGAGGATGAACCCGCGTTGCAGGCCCCCGACCGTCTCCGTCTGCTCCGCCTGGGCGCCCTCGAACGTGTAGAACACTCCCGGGTAACCGGCCAGGACCTCCGGCAGGACGCGGCTCTCCAAGTCTGCGATGACGGCGGCGGCCGACGTCGTGGCCGGGTCGATCGTGGCGGTCACGTTGACGGCCCGATTCCGGTCGATGCGCTTGATCGACGCGAAGCCCCGTCCCGGTTGCACCTCCGCGACCTGGCTGAAGGGCACCTCGCCGCCGTTCGGGGTGCGGATGCGCATGTCTTCCAGGTTGCCGAGGGACCGGCGATCGTCCTGGGGGTACCGCACCATCACGCGGATGTCGTCGCGCCCGCGCTGGATGCGCTGGGCTTCCTCGCCGTAGAAGGCCTGACGGACCTGGCGGCCGAGATCCTGCAGGGTGAGGCCGAGCGTCTCGGCCGCCGGCTTGATCCCGAGCTGCATCTCCTCCTTGCCGGCGCGGAAGGAATCCGAGATCTCGTAGAGGCCGGCGTACTCGGCCAGGCGCGCCTTGACCGCGTCGGCGGCGGCCCGCAACTGGTCGATGTCCGACCCGGCAAGCTGTACGTCCACGTCGTCGCCGGGGTCCATGATCGACATGGAATAGTTGACCTCGACCGCCTCCGGAATCGGGCCGGTGGCGTCCCGCCAGAGGTTGCCGAGTTGCTCGCTCGTGAAGGTACGCGTCTCCGCCGGCAACAGCTCGACCGTCACCTCGCCCACGTTGGAGCCGGCGAGGCTCTCGGTCGGGCCGGTCGGAACATCGCCGGCCCCGACCAGCGGCTGATCGCCAATCGTGGCCGACACGTGGCGGACGTAGTCGATACCCGTCTCCTGCTGCAGTTGGGTACGCACTCGAGCGGCGCTCTCCTCGAGCCTGGCGACGGCGCGGTTTGTTACCTCGACGGGAGTGCCCTGCGGCAACGTCACCCTTGCCGTCATGAAATCGGTTTCGATGGACGGGAAGAACTGGAAGTTGAGGAGGCCCCCGAGCACCAGGCCGCCGGTCAGGATGAGAGTGGAGAGACCAACCGCTACGGTCACGTACCGCCACTGCAGGGCGGTCTCGAGAACCGGCGTGTAGACCTTGCTGACGAACAGCTTCAGGCCGTTGGAGAAGAGGCTCTGGAAGCGGCGCCACGGACCGGCCCGGCCGCGCCGGGGGATGTGCGACAGGTGGGCGGGCAGAATGCCGAGCGACTCGAGCAGCGAGAAGAGCAGGCACGGGATCACGACGAACGGAATGACGCGGAAGACCTTGCCCATCATGCCGGGGACGAACATCATCGGCATGAACGCGGCCACCGTGGTGAGGACCGCGAAGATGACCGGCTTGGCGATTTCCCTGGCGCCCTCGATGCTGCCTCGCAGTCCCTTGCCGTGCTCCTCCTGGTGCCGGTAGATGTTCTCGCCGACGATGATCGCGTCGTCGACCACGATGCCCAGCACCAGGGTGAAGGCGAACAGCGAGATGACGTTGGCCGAGACGTCGAGCCCGGGCATCAGGGCGATCGCCCCGAGGAACGAGATCGGGATGCCGAGGCTGACCCAGAATGCGAGCCGCAGTTCCAGGAAGAGGGCCAGCACGAGGAAGACCAGCACGAAGCCGCTGGCCCCGGTGCGCAGCATGAAGCCCAGGCGGTCGGTCAGCACTTCCGCCTCGTTCAGCCAGATCGTCAGGGAAACACCTTCCGGCAGCCGGGTCTGCGCACTATCGACATAGTGTTCGACCGCCTCCGAGATTTCGAGAGCGCTCTGCTCACCGGTCCGGAACACCGTCACGAGCACCATCGGCTCGTAGTCGAAGCGAGCGTGCTGATCGGTCTCGGCGAAGCCATCGACCACCGTCGCCACGTCACCGAGCCGCAGTCGGCTGCCGTCGGGCCGGGTCCAGAGCACGAGGTCCTCGTACTCGGCGCCGCGATAGGCCTGGCCGATCGTGCGCAGCAGGATTTCGCCGCCGTCGGTGCGGACCGATCCGCCGGGCAGGTCCAGTGACGATCGGCGCACGGCGTTGGCGACCTGATCGAAGGTCATGCCGTGCCTCCGCAGGTCGGCCTCGGAGACTTCGATTGAGATCTCGTACGGGGGCGCGCTCACCACCTCGATCTGCGTGATTTCCGGCAGTGCGACCAACTCGTCGCGCACCCGCTCGGCCAGCGCCTTCAGGGCGAACACGTCGGCGGCGCCGGAGATGGCGATGCCGGTGACCCGGCTGCGGACGAGCAGCTCCCGGATGATGGGCTCCTCCGTCTCGATCGGGAACGTCGTTATCGCGTCGACGTTGTTCTTGATTTCGTCCGCCACGCGGCGGGCGTCCGCGCCGAGCTCGAGCTCGGCCATGACCGACGCGCTGCCCTCTGATGCGGTGGACTGGATCGCCTTGATGCCGTCGATACCCTGGATAGCCTCTTCGACGCGGATGACGACACCTTCCTCGACCTCTTCCGGCGCCGCGCCCAGGTAGGGCACCTGGATGCTGATCCAGTCGAGCTCGAGCTCCGGCATGACCTCTTCCTTGACCGAGGTGGCAGCGATGATGCCGCTCACGATGATGAGGACCATCATCAGGTTCGCCGCCACCGGATTCCGCGCGAACCAGGCGATAGCACCCTTGTCCATCAGTCGTTTCCCCCGCCCCGCCAGACGTTGTCGGTCGGTGTCCGCTCGAATGAGGGCCAGGCGTCGATCAGCGTGAACGGAGCGTCCGGGTCCACCGTCGTCGGCACCGGACCGATCCGCCGGCTGTCGCTGCCGTCGTCGAAGCGCTGCGTCACGTGGATGGATGTCGAAAGCGGCTCCCAGCCGCCGTCCCGCCAGAGCCAGCGCTGGCCCCCTATGTTGAGCGTGCGGTCCGCCTGCGCGACCAGGACGTCCGAGGATGCGGGCGGTCCGAGGAGCGCCTCGGCGGTAGCGGCGCCGACGACGTCCGTCAGGGCGTCGGCCAGCGGCGCCCCGGCCCGAACCCCTGCGACCACCGCGTCGACCGCCTCAACCGCCTCGGAGTCCCCGACAGATTCGACCCAGCCAACCGTCGCCAGCGGCGTGTACTCCCGTACCCACGGCGCGTCACCGGCCGCCGCGACGCCAATGGCGGGAGCGTCCAGCGCGCCGAACGCCTCGACGATCTGGTCGCTGGCGCGCTCCTGCAGGGCGAGCCAGGAGTCGACCCCGTCCTCTTGCCGGACGCATTCCAGGCCGACCCAGCCGGGGACGCCGACTCGCAGCCAGTCCTCGCCGGGCTCCTTTCGGAGATTGGCTCCGTCGGCTATCTGGCGCGCCGCCAGCGCGGCAGCGATCGTCGCGCGGCGCTGCCAACGGCCGAAGGCCTCTCCCGCGATGTCCCACCCCTCGTGCTCGGGCAGCCACAGCAGGTCGCCGTAGAGGGCGGTCGCCCCGCGCTCGCGCGGGGCCTGCAGCACCGTGCGCACGACCGGCGTACGCCCGAGGGTGGAGGCGACGCAGGCGCGCATCGCCGTCACGTCGTCGAGAACGCCGTCCACGTCGCTTGTACGGGTCGGCCCGTGCAGTGCGATCACGTCATCGCGGGTGGTTTCCAACGGCGAACCCGGCCACCACGCGGCGGCGAAGTCCAGGGGGCCGCGCGTGCTGCCCGACGTCGTGGTCTGCGTGCCCGCCGAACGAGGCGGGTCGTTGCTCTCCGCGGCAAAGGTCACCGTCCAGCGCCAGTCGCCCGCCGGCGCCACTCCGGCTGCCGACGCCAGCGCGTCGGACGGAGAGTCGCCGGGGACAGGGTCCAGGCCGTTCGTCCGGCGTTCCTGGGGCGCGCGCACCAACCGATCGGCATCGTGGCCAAGCGTCGGCAGCAGGTCGGCGGCGCGGAGCCACACACCAGAGGGGTGCAGCCAGGGGGTTTCTCCCTCGGCCGACCAGCCTTCGCCGCGGGCGGCGACTGCCAGTTCCACCGTGCAGTTATTGGCCGCAGGATCGCAAGCGTCGAGCGGCAGCGCGAAGTGGTCGAATGCGACCGTCACCGACGCCTCGCGACCGTTCACCGTTGCGGCGCGGATTTCGGCGCCGTCCGGCAGCGAACCGTGCAGGGTGCCCGAAAGCGACCGGACATCGTCGAGCCGCCAGTGCGCCGTCGCAACGCGCCCGGCTGGATCGACCGCTATGTCCACTTCTCCACCCGCCACCGAGAACGGTGATGCGGCGGTCCACCAGCGCGTCTCCCAGGCTGCGTCGTCCGCCGTCGCCGCCGCCGCGGATTGGTACCCGCCCAGCGTCACGAGCTGTTCGTACAACACGGTGTGGAGTCCTATCGCCAGCAGGACGGCGGCTGTTCCCAGCGCGCCGGCGCCGCCCGCCACCCTACCCACGCCGGCGCGCCAGCGGACGGGTACCGTAAGCGCGGTGCCGCGCGGCCACGCGAGCCAGGCCAGCGCAATGATCGCGGCGGCGACGGCCAGCTTGAAAAGGTCGGCGGTTAGTACGTAGCCCAGCCAGGGCGCCCAGCCGGAGAACTCCGACAGCGTGATGTCCGCCGGTACGCCGATTTCCACCGGCGGATAACTCGTCACGCTCAGTTCATGATTGATCACGATGAAGAACGCGCAGATGATGGCGGCCGCGTGCGCGGCGCCGGCGTGGCGAATCAGCGCGTGCGCAAGCAGCACCAGCGCGCACAGTTCCAGCGCCGCCGGCGCGAGCACGAGGCCGAAGTGGAGCGGCGGGTCGACCAGGCTGAAGGAGTCAGGGACCACGAGGGCGCTCACGATCCACACGGAGACCGCAGGCGTCAGGGCGAACAGGGAGGTGACCGCAGCGGCGGCGAGCGCACGGCCCGCCACACGGCTGCCAAGCGGGGCCGGAGTGGCGTCGGCGATCTCGCCGTAGCCGGGACGGTCGTCCCGGCGCGCCATGACGCCGACGAACGCGGCCACCATGAACGCGATAATCAGGTAGAAGAACTCGACCATCAACGGATCGATGAGATCGGGGCGGGGGAGCATGGGTCCGTCGGCGTGGAGGACGACATGGACGAACGCACCGCCCACTCCCAACGTCGCCAGCATGACCAGGGCGAGGGGCGTCCCCCAGCCGCGGAACGAGAGGCCGAAGTGCCAGGCCGCTTCGCTCCACGTGGCGCCGAGCCACGACGGCCGGCCCGGGACGCCGAGCCGTGGGGTGTCGGAATCCGGGCCCGCCGCTCCCTTCTGGTACGCGTCTCCGCCCGGTCCCCGCACCGCGGGCGCCCGTTCGAGCGCCAGCCGCTCGCGGTCCACGCGGCGCAGCACGAGACCCAGCACGAGCAGAGGCGGCAACGTCCAGATCAAACGGTTAGCCAACAGCGGGGTCGTCATCTGCATGACGCCGACTGCCTTCTCGCGCGGCGTCCAGAGGTTGGTCTGCTCTTCCGCCTCGGCGTACGCGGACGGATCGAGGAGCGTCGCCACCACCGGGCTCCCGTCGCCGCCGCGCACCGCGACCATTGCCACCATCCAGATCAGCATCAGCACTGCCGCGAGTGCGAACGGCCCCGCGACTCCACGGGCCCAGATCGCCGCGCAGAGGAAGAGGGCGCCCAGCCCGATGGCGGAAGGCACGGTAAAGATGAGAAGCGAGTGACCGATGGCGAAATACGGTGGCGGCCCCACCGTGTCCGCGGGGATCAGTCCGACGGCGCCGAGGAGTGGGACGAGCAGGAAGCCCATTGCTGTGGCAAGGGGCAGCAGGCTGGCGAGGACCAGCGCGCCGAGGTAACGGCCCGTGAGCAGCGCCGCAAGAGAAACCGGCGCCGACAGCACCACTTCGTGCAGACCGGCGGTCTGGTCGCGGACGATCACCTGCCCGAAAACCCAGGCCCAGACGAACAGAATCCAGACCGCTTGTCCGCTCACCATCAGGTAGATCAGGTGAGGGCTGTTGCGGGGCACGTCGGTCGCCCCCAGGTCACGCAGATAGTCCGCGTTCAGCAGGATCAGGATCACATAGCCAATCAACCCGACAAACACGATCGGGATGAGCGGGCCCCGGCAGCCGGCGCGCAACTCGTACCACGCTTCCGCCGTAACGAAGCGAAGCAGCGTCATGCCAGCGCCTCCTCCTCCCGCACGCCAGCGTACATCAGTCGTCCTCATCGCCGCGCCAGACGTTGTCGGCCGGGGTGCGCTCGAACGATGGCCAGGCGTCGAGCAGCGTGAACGGTTCGCCGGGGTCGACGGTAGCCGGAACCGGACCTACGCGCCGGCTGCCGCTCTCGTCTTCGAAGCGCTGCGTCACGTGGATCGGGACCTCCAGCGGCTCCCACCCGCCCTGGCGCCATCGCCACCGGCTTCCGCCGATGTCCAGGGCACGCGCCGTCCGATCGACCAGGATGTCGGACGAGGCCGGCGGTCCCAGCAACTGCGCGGCGACGTCCGCACCCGCCGCATCCGCTAGTGCGCCGGCGAGCGGCTGGCCACCACTCACGGCGACGACCACCGCGTTGACCGCCTCGCCGGCTTGTGGTGGCCCGAGCGTCTCGGCCCAACCCGCGGTGGCCAGCGGCGCGTAGCGTTGCAGCCAGTCCGCGGCGCCCGCCAGGGCGACGCTGACGGCGGGGGCATCCAGGGCGCCGAAGGCTGCGACGGTCTGGTCACTGACGCGCGTCTGCAGCGCCAGCCAGGCGTCGGCGCCGTCCCGCCGCCGGACGCACTCCATTCCCACCCAGCCGGAGACGCCCAGCCGCAGCCACTCCGCTCCCTGCTCCTTGCGCAGGCCTGACGCGGTCGTGACGTAAGCCTCGGCGATGGCGCTGGCGATGGTCGCGCGCCGGTTCCACCGGCCGAAACCCTCACCGGCGATGTCCCAGCCGGCGTCTTCCGGCAGCCACAGCAGGTCGCCGTGGAGCGCGGTCGCACCGCGCTCGCGGGGCGCCTGCAGCACCGTGGCGACGCGGGGCGCGGCGCTCAACACCTCTGCCACGCAGACCTGCATCTCCACCACGTCGGCGAGGACGCCGTCCGCATCGCGCGCACGCGAGGGTCCGTGGAGGGCGGCGATCCCGTCGCGGCGCGTCTCTTCCGGTGCGTCCGGCCACCAGGCGACGGCGAAGTCGAGCGGTCCGCGGATGCGTCCGTCGGCGGCGGTCCGCGTGCCTGCTTCGCCACCGCCCGCGAAGTCCACCGTCCAGCGCCAGTCGCCGTCCGGCGCCACGCCCGCCGCCGGCGCCAGCGCCGCCGCCGGGGCGTCCGGAACCACTTCCGCCAGACCGTGATCGCGGCGTTCCCGGGGCGCGCGGAGCAGTCGATCAGGGTCGTGGCCAAGCGTCGGGAGCACGTCGATCGCGCGCAACCAGACGCCCGCCGGGTGCAGCCAGGGAATCTCTCCTTCTGCCGACCACCCGTCACCGTCGACCGTCACTTCCAGCTCGATCGTGCAGCCCTCTCCGCCGCAGTCGCCGAGCGGCAGCGAGAAGTGGTCGAAGGCGACGGTGACGGGCGCCTCCCGGCCATCGACGGTGGCGCGCGGGTCGCCGGCGCCGTGCGGCAGCGACCCGTGCAGCGCGCCCGAGGCGGAGCGCACGCCATCGAGCCGCCAGTGGGTGGTGGCCAGCCGGGCGGCCGGGTCGACCGCGATGCCCACTTCGCCCCCGGTCGTCGCGAAGGGCGCGGCCTGCGCCCACCAGCGCGACTCCCATGCCGCGTCGTCCGCCGTTTCGGCCGCGGCCGACTGGTAGCCGCCGGCGGTGACGAGCTGCTCGTACAGCACGCCGTGCGTACCGACTGCCGCCACGATGCCGGCCGCGGTGAGCGCGCCCGCTCCGCCGATCGCCCGACCCAGGCCGGCCCGCCAGCGGAGCGGCACGGTGAGCGCGGCGCCGCGAGGCCAGGCGAGCCACGCGAGGCCCGCCGCCGCGACGACCAGCGCCGCCTTGAAGGCGCCGGAGGCCAGCACGTAGCCGAGCCACGGCGCCCACGCCGTGAACTCCGCCAGGGCGACGTGCGCCGGGATGCCAATCTGTGCCGGCGGGTAGGAGACCACCCTCAACTCGTCGCTGACGACCACCATGAACGCGCAGAAGACGCCGGCGGCGTGCGCCGTTCCGGCATGGCGAATCAGCGCGTGCGCCACGAGCACGGCTGCGCAGAGCTCCAGCAGGGAAGGCGCGAACACGAGGCCGAAGTAGATGAGCGGGTCGAGCAAGCTGAAGGCCTCGGGGGCCGAGAGCGCCGGGACGATCCACACGGAGATGGTCGGGGTCAGGGCGAAGGCCATCGTGACCAGGGCAGCCGAGAACGCTCTGCCCGCCACCCGGCAGCCGAGCGGCGCGGGCGCGGCATCGACGATCTCGCCGTAGCCGGCGCGATCGTCCCGGCGCGCCATGATGCCGACGAAGGCGGCCACCATGAAGACGATCATCAGGTAGTACAACTCCGCCAGCAGGGGCTGAAGGAGGTCCGGGCGTGGTACGAGCGGGCCGTCGGCGTGCAGGACGACGTGGACGAACGAGCCACCAACGCCCATGATCGTCGCCATGCCCAGCGCGAGGAGGGTGCCCCATCCGCGGAACGACAGCGAGAGATGCCAGACCATCTCGTTCCACGTCACCCGCGGCCAGGAGGGGCGCTCGGGGGCGCCGGGTACAGGGGTGGTATGGGCGGGCTCCGTTTCGTGTTCGTCGGACGAACCGTTCGCCGGCGCCGCCGGCGCCCGCTCCAGCGTCAGTTGTTCACGGCCGACCCGCCGGAGCGTGAACCCCAGCAGCAGCAACGGCGGCACCGTCCAGATCACGCGGTTGGCGAGCAACGGCGGCGTCAGCTCGAGGACGCCGGTCCGCTTCTCGCTCGGCGTCCACAGCTCGGTCTGCTCTTCCACCTCGGCGAACCCGGACGCATCCAGGAGCGTCGCCAGCCCGGCGTTCGCCTCGCCGCCGCGAACGATCACCATCCCCACCATCCACACCAGCATCAACCCCGACGCGACGGCGAACGGGCCGGCGACACTGCGCGTCCGGATCGCCGCGTACAGGAGGAGCGCGCCGAGACCGACGGCGGCCGGCAGGGTGAAGATCACGAACGTGTGGCCAATCGTGAACCACGGCTGGGGTCCTGCGGCGTCGGGGGGGATGATGCCTATGGCGCCGAGGAATGGGACCAGCAGGAACCCGATCACTCCCCCGAAGGACAACAGGCAGGCAAGGGTCAGCGCGCCGAGGTAGCGGCCGACGAGTAGCGCCGGCAGCGAGACGGGAGCCGACAGGACGATTTCCTGAAGACTTGCCGTCCGGTCGCGGACCACGGCCTGCCCGAAGATCCACGCCCATACGAACACGAGCCAGAGGGGTTGCCCCGAGAGCATCAGGTAGACGATTTGCGGGCTGTTTCGCGCCACGTCGGTGGCGCCCCATTCGCGCAGGTAGTCCGCGTTCAGGATCACGATCAACACGTAGGCGATCAGGCCCGCGAAGAGCATCGGGATGAGCGGACCGCGGCAGGCGGAGCGGAACTCGTACCATGCTTCCGCCGCGATGAAGCGGAACACCGTCACGCCACCGCTTCCTCATCCTGCACGCCGGCGTGCGCGATCGCCGCGTGGTAGACATCCTCCAGACGCGGCGTTTGCGGGGCCCAGGCTTCACCCGGGGCGCTCGCGGCTTCGACGATGACCAGCGAGCCCGCCGGGGTCGCCGAGATGTGCAGTGCCGGTTCCGGCAGGGCTTCACCACGGGGCACGACGCGCGACCAAAGGCGGCCTTCGAGCGGCGCAGTCAGGGCGCCGGGGGTGCCCTCGGCGACGATTCGCCCACCGGCGAGGATGGACAGCCGCTCGCAGAGGCTTTCCACGTCGTCGACGATGTGCGTCGACAGGAGGACGATGTTGTCGGCCGCGATGTCGGCCAGCACCCGGTGGAAACGGCTCCGTTCCGCAGGATCGAGGCCGGCTGTCGGCTCGTCGACGATGAGCAGGCGCGGGTTTCCGGCGAGGGCGAGCGCGATGCCGAAGCGGCGCAGCATTCCCCCGGAGTAGGTGGCGACGGCGCGGTCGGCGTCCTCGCGGAGGTTCACGCGCTCGAGGAGTTGCGCGACCTCGCGCCGGCGTTCGGCCTTGTCGGTCCGGCCCTTCAGCCAGGCGAACCGATCGAGGAGCTGGCGGCCCGTGACGGTCGGGTAGGTGCCGATGTGTTGTGGCAGGTACCCCAAACGGCGCCGCACGTAGTCCGGATCGGCCAGCACGTCGACCCCGTCCAGCGTGATCGACCCGCTGTCGGGCTGCTGCAGTGTGGCAAGCGTCCGCATCAAGGTGCTCTTGCCGGCGCCGTTTGGACCGAGCAGTCCGTAGAGGCCCGGTTCCACCGTGAGATCGACGGCGTCGAGGGCGCGGATGCCGCCCGGATACGTCTTGGTCAGTTTCGTTACCCGAAGACCTTCGGTGACTTGGTTCATCGCGTGCTCCAGGCGCCCCGGCCAGCCGCGAGAATGGCCGGCCTCAGGGCTGAATCCGCCGAGTCGCTACCAGTCCAGGTCGATGCCGACGCCGACCGTGCGCGGGTCGCCGAGGCGGCCGTAGGCGCCGGGCAGGCCGAACTGTCTGCCATCGAAGAGACCCAACTCGTACTCGTCATCCAGCAGGTTGGTGCCCCACGCGTAGATCGACCAGCCATCGCTGAACCGGTAACCGAACCGCCCCGAGAGCAGTTCTCGGGGCGACAGCCGCGTGATGTCGGGCGCGAAGATCTCCGTGTAGGCGCCATCGGTGAAGTTGACGGTGCTGCCCGCAAACCAGCCGGCGGCGGGTTGCCAGGCGACGCCCAGCGAGGCGTTCCACCCGGGCGAGGCCGGGAACTCCCGGCCGGAAAGATCCACTCCGTCCAGGATGAAGTCCTTGAACGTGGAGTCGGTCACGCCCAGCGATCCGAACACTTGCAGGTCGCGGCTGATGTAGACCTCGGTCTCCACCTCGAAACCCTGGAGATTCGACTCGCCGACGTTGGCGATGAACTGATCGAATTGCGGGAAGCCCCCGGGTGGAGTGAAGGGAACCTGCTGATCGAACCAGTCGATGCTGAAGACGTTGGCGTTCAACGTGATCCGTCCGTCCGCGCTTCGGTGGCGCAGGAAGACCTCGTAGTTGTTGGTGAACTCCTCGCCGTACGACTGCGCCTGGCCGAGAAACACGGCGAATGCGATGCCGCCGGCCTGGAAGCCCCGGGCGTACGAGGCGCCGACCGAGGTGTCGGGCGTGATGCTGTACGAGAGCGACGCCGACGGAATCAACTGCTGGAAGGTCTCCTCGCCCGCAAGTTCGCTGACGAAGCCGTTGTTGTCTGCGAAGCTGTCGGTCTTGCGGGTCTCGCGGTTGAGGCGGAGACCGGCCGTGGCGAGCAGGCGGTCGCCCATGGTCCACTCTCCGCGCCCGAAGACCGCAAGCTGATTGACCTCCTCGAGCAGGTCCGTCCTGGAGCTGAACGGTGCGACGCCGCCCATGCCGTCCGGGAAGATGCCGGCCCCGCTGAAGCCGTTCCCGTAGTCGCCCTGCGAGATGAACAGGCCGACTATCGCGTCCATCGCATCACCCGCGTACGTGGCGCGTACTTCCTGGCTCACAAGAGTGTCGTTGACGAACGCATCGACGTTCAGGAAATCGAACTGCGTCAGGTCGCCGTCGAACCCCTGGTCGAGATCGAAAGCGCTGTAGCCGGTCACCGAAGTGAGCGACACGCGGTCGGTGAGCGCGGCAGTCGCCTCCACGTTCACGAGGTCGAAGGTGAACGGGTACTCGTCGAGGCGGCTGTAGTTCTGCTGCCGATCGAACAGGCCGGCGCCGGTCATGGGGTTGGGCGCGACCAGGGCGAACGGATTGGAATCGGAGTCGTTGTGCAGCCACGTCAGGTTGATCGACGTCCGATCGTCGGCGCCGGGCCGCAGCCCGAGCTGCAGGCGGACGGTCTGCTCGTCCGTCCGCTGCACGTCACTGACGTCGTGGACCACGTTGGTGACGGCGCCGTCGGCCTGGCGGTTCTCGTAGGTGACGCGGGCCGCGAGAATGTCGTCGACCAGCTCGATGTTCTGCATGACGGAGGTCCGCATCGTGCCGAACCCGCCCCCCTCGAACCGGACCCGTCCCGCGTAGCCGTCGAACGCGGGCTGGTTGTAGTTGATCAGGACCGAGCCGATCAGCGAATTGGGTCCCTGCAGCGTCGACTGCGGGCCACGCAGGATCTCCACGGAGCTGGCGTCGAAGAGCGACGGCTTCAGAAAGTCCCCCGAGGTCGGGCTGAGGGCGGTCTGGTTCACCAGTACGGACGCGAGCGCGTTGGCGCTGGAGAAGGCTGGAGTGATGCCGTTGTTGTTAACCCCGCGGATGCTGTAGGCGCCCAACGACGCCGTGCCCGTGAACGCGTTGGCGGTCCGGTCGAAGGCGTCCTCGACCGTGAAGATGGCCTGGACGTCGATCTGTTCGGCGCTGAGGTACGCGACGCTCGTACCGAACTCCTGGCGCCCCGTATCGAGCTTGCTGCCGACGACGGTCACGTCCTCGGAGAAGCTGGCGAACTGCATCATGGCATCCAGGGTCGCACCGTCGGAACCGGCGACGGTAACACCGCTCCGTTGCTCAGTCTGGAAGCCGGACAACGTGAAGGAGACCGTGTATTCGCCGGGCGGCAACCCGTCCAGGGAATACCGTCCTTCACCGTCGGTGACCGCCACCCGCGGCGCGCCCGCGAGGGCTGGACTCGCGGCTTCTACCGTCACGCCCGGCAGGACGCCTCCGGTCTGATCGGCCACCGTGCCGGAGATGGCTGCATCCTGCCCCAGCGCCGGCAGGGGCAGCGCCAGCAGGCAGGCCGTGGTCAACATTCCTAGTCTCGTCATGACGTGAATCCTCCAATGTGCACGCATTCGTTTACGCAATGACCGTGGCCAGGTTCAGCCGATAGAGCCTTGCCTGCCGCAGCAGAAACGGGGCGAACCGGGCCATCAGGCGCAGCCCCAGGGGGAGCCGATCCAGAAGGTCATGGTCGGCGTCCAGGAAGGTCTTCGATGCCACGAGCCGCAGGTTTGCGCCCCACGACTCGATCTCGCGGGGATCGTCGCATTTCCAGCGGCACCAGCTTTCTCGCGAGAGGTGCCGCATGGCGTCGTGCCGGTGCTGCGTGTCGACGATCCGGGACGCCATCGTGTCGAAGGCAATCCAGGCCCCGGGGAAGCGCCGCGCCAGCCCGAGGAGGGCGCGCCTCGCATCCGGCGCGTCGAGATAGATCAGCACCGCCTCGGCGACGAACATCCACGGGCCGCCGGTTGCTGCTACCGAGTCCATCCACGCGTCGTCGAGAACGGAGGCGGCGAGAATCGTCCGTCGCGGTTCGTCGTCGAAGAAGCGCCGCCGCAGGGCGATGGTGTCCGGGAGGTCGAGGTCGAACCACCGTACCTGGCCGTTGTCGACCCGATCGAACCGCGTGTCGAGCCCGCAGCCGATCTCGACTACCGTGCCCGCGGGATGTTGGGCCAGGAAGTCCTCGACATAGCGGTCGAACATGCGCGCGCGAAGCACGGCCCCCTTGATGCTGCGCTTGCCCTCCCACTTCGTGAAGTCGTAGTCGAGCTCCCGTACGATCTCGCACGCTCGCCGATCGTGCAGCAAGCCGCGTGGCTGTTCCGTTTCGCGAGCCCGGCCCAGAAGAGGAATCAGCAGGGTCTCCTGCACCGGACCGAGATCCACGGGTACCCGCTTCGCCATACCTGTCCTTACGTCAACCGGAAACGAGCTGTGCTCCACAAAGTCGTGACATGCAGCCTTCCTCCATTTCGAGCGTTGACTACGGGAGTCCCGATATCGGGGCTGGCATCCGTGCCCGTTGTCGGCGCCGAGCCCGACGACCGACGACTGGCGCGAGTACGAAATGTCGCAGCGGAGTGCGACGGGGAGGCTACGCGGGCGGGCCGCGAGTCGGAAGGATGCCGAGAGCCGCGGGGCGTTCGCCGTCCGGGCGGGCGGCTGCCACGGCGCGGGTGACGAGGTCCGGCGCGGACGGCGCGGGCGTGACGTCCGGCGTGATGCCCGACAGGTGCCGGAAGTGGCAGGCGTCGCAGTCCGCGTGACCGGCGGCCTGCAGGTCGGCGTCGTGCTCGTGGAGCGGGACGCCCAGCGACGCGAGCACGAGCACGACGAGAAGCCCCATAGCCACTGCCGCGTTTCGCTTGGACCTGACCATCCTCCCTATTGAAGGTGCAAGGGCGACCCAGAGTCAAGCGGCCGCGCCCTTGACGGGCTCGCACGAACGCGCTACAACAGACCTATGCGGCGAAGCCGGTCGACACTACTGCGGTGGAGC
Source organism: Acidobacteriota bacterium (assembly GCA_009838525.1). Classification (NCBI taxonomy): domain Bacteria; kingdom Pseudomonadati; phylum Acidobacteriota; species Acidobacteriota bacterium. Next base: position 66,339 of record VXRJ01000031.1, on the reverse strand, counting down.
GCGGTTGCCGCGCTCGCGCTGCTGGCGCTTGCGACCGCGCCTCATTTCCACGACGCGGCGGAAGGACGTGACGACACGTGCGTTCTGTGCCACGTCCACGGTTCGCCGCCCATCGCTCCCGGCGTCCACGAGCACCCCGATCCGGCCGACCGCGGCAGCCCCCATGCGCAGACGCAGGGACGTGCCCACGGTGCGGAGATCGAGGGGCACGCCTCCCGCGCTCCGCCCGCCTGACAAGTCGTCGACATCCGTAGTCTTGGGTTCCGTGCTGTCGACGCGCCGCTGGTGCGCCGGCCTTTTCGTTTACTTCTGGAGGAAGGAGCCTCTCGTGATTCACCGGGGTTCCGGTCGAGACGATGAGTGAAGTCGTGCCGAGCGATGTTCGATCCGAGTCCGCGGCAGTCGCGCCGACACCCGTTCTCGAAGCCCGGGCGCTATCGAAGCGGTATGGCGACGTGGAGGCCGTCGCGGGCCTCGATCTCCGCGTCGAGCCATCGGAAATCTACTGTTTGCTGGGCCCGAACGGGGCCGGCAAGACGACCACGATCCACCTGTTCCTGGGTTTCATCGAGCCGACCGCGGGGAGCGTGCACGTGACGGGTCTTGACGTCGCCGCCGAGCCGCTGGAGTCGAAGCGGCGCCTGGCCTACATCCCCGAGCAGGTGATGCTGTACCGCAACCTCAGCGGCCTGGAGAACCTGGAGTATTTCGCCGCGCTGGGTGGGCGGGGATCGCTGGCCCCGGAGCGACTTACGGACATCCTGGCCGCATCCGGCCTGCCGCGCGCCGCGGTCCATCGCCGCGTGTCCGAGTACTCCAAGGGCATGCGCCAGAAGGTCGGCATCGCCATTGCCGCCGCCAAGGAGGCCGACGCGCTGCTGCTCGACGAGCCGACGTCCGGTCTCGACCCGCAGGCCTCCAACGAGTTCTCGGAGTTGCTCGGGCAGCTCAGGGATCGCGGCGTCGCGGTGCTGATGGCGACCCACGACCTGTTTCGCGCCAAGGAGACCGGCACGCGTGTGGGCATCATGCGGCACGGGCGTCTGGTCACGGAGATGAACACGGACGAGATCGGCCACGCCGATCTCGAGCGCATCTATCTGGAACACATGCACGAGTAGGGAGCTACCAATGATCAGGCACATCGTTCGCAAGGAGTTCACGGACGTGATTCGGGACGGCCGCTTCCGCTGGTGCGCGGCATTGGTGGGAGCACTTCTCCTGGTTTCGCTGGGGCACGGCTGGGTCCAGGCGCGCCAGGCGCAGCAGGAGCTCGCGGCCGCCCAGGCCACCGCCCGCGACCACTGGGAGTCGCAGGGGGAAAAGAACCCCCACTCGGCGGCCCACTACGGCATCTATGCCTTCAAGCCTCGGCTGGCGCTTTCCTTTGTCGACGCGGGAGTCGATCCCTACACGGGCACGTCGGTGTGGCTGGAGGCGCACCGGCAGAACGACTTCCTCCTGCGCCCGGCCCAGGACGCAACCGCCGCCCAACGCATCGGCGCGCTGACGGCGGCGCAGGTGCTGCAGCACCTGGTGCCGCTGCTCATCATCCTCCTCACCTTCGGAGCGTTGGCCGGCGAGCGGGAACAGGGCACGCTGCGACAGATCCTCGCCGCTGGCGTCGCCCGGTCCGACCTGGCCCTCGGCAAGTCCCTGGGCATCGCCGGCGCGCTGGCGCTGCTGCTGGTCCCGGCGGCCGCCCTGGGCGCGGCGGCGGTTGTCGTTGGCAGCCCTGGTCCGGCCGCGTCCGCGATGGCCCGAGGCGCGGTCCTGACCGGCATCTACCTCGCCTACTTCGCCGTTTTCGTAGGGCTGTCCCTCGCCGTGTCGGCGTGGGCCCGCTCGGCGCGCACCGCACTGGTCGTCCTGCTGGCGGTGTGGGTGGTGAACGGGCTGGTGGCGCCGCGCGTGGCGGTGGACCTGTCCAGGTGGATCCATCCCACGCCGTCCGCCGTCGAGTTCGCCCGAACCCTGGAGCGCGAGACCGCCGCCGGGGTCGAGGGCATCGAGCCTCCGGATCGGGCCGCGTTGACCGAGCGCCTCCTCGCGGAGCACGGCGTGGAACGGGTCGAGGATCTGCCCTTGAACGACGTCGGGGTCTACCTCCAGGAGAGTGAGGAATTCGGGAACCGGATCTTCGACCGCAACTACGGGGCGTTGTGGGACACGTTCGAGCGCCAGGGGCTCGTGCACGAGACGCTCGCCCTGGCGGCGCCCCTGCTCGCGGTCCGCGCGCTGTCGATGGGGCTGGCCGGTACCGACGTCGAGCAGCACCGGCACTTCGCGACCGCCGCGGAGGCATACCGCAGAGACGTGATGCGACAGATGAACGGCGACCTGGCCGAGAACTCCCGTAGCGGAGATTTCTCGTACGTCGCTGGACCCGACCTCTGGGCAGAGGTGCCACCCCTGCAGTACGACGCCCCGACGCTGGGTTGGGTCCTCAACAATCGGATTCTCTCGCTCCTGGTGCTGGGGTTGTGGCTGGCCGGTACGGTGCTGATCGCCACGGCCACCGTGCGACGCGCGGAGGTGGCGTAGCCGTGACCCTGAGGACCGTCCTGCGGAACGAGTGGCGACTGCTCGCGGCCGATCGGGGGCTGCGGATCGTGCTCGCGGTCTTCGCCGTCCTCTTCGTCTACGCCCTGGCCAACGGCATGGCCTGGGAGCGTTTCCAGGAGCGGACGGTGGAGGCAGTGCGGGCCGGCAACACCGAGCGCGCCCGCGCCCTGGAGCAGGAACTGACCGACATCGCAAACGGAGGGCAGCCGTCCTCGCCCTTTCGCGACCCCCGCGCCCCCAACGTCCTCGGCGGCGCCCGTGGCGCCCACGCGGCGGTTCTGGAGCCCGGCCCCCTGGCCGCCCTCGCGGTCGGCCAGGGCGACCTCCTGCCCTACTACTACGACATCAGCATCTACACCAACGAATCGACCTTCCAGCAAAACGGAGAGGTCGAGAATCCCCTCAACCTCACGGTGGGCCGTTTCGACCTGGCCTTCGTGACGGTGTACCTGCTGCCGCTGCTCGTTCTGGCCCTCAGCTTCAACGTCCTCTCGGAGGAGCGCGAGCAGGGCACGTTGGCCCTGACGCTGTCGCAGCCGGTGTCGACCCGCGCGGTGGTGGGGGCGAAGCTGGCGTTTCGGGCATTACTCGTCGTGGGGCTGGCTGCTGGCGTCTCGCTGCTCGGCATCCTGGCCACGGGGGGCTTCGCATCGTCCGGCCGGGTAATCCTCTGGTGCGCGTCGGTGACCCTGTACTCGCTGTTCTGGTTCGCGCTCGCCGCGTGGGTGAACGGACTGCGGCGGTCCTCCGCCTGGAACGCCACGGCGCTGGTGGGCGCCTGGCTCGTTCTGGTGGTGGTGCTTCCGGCCGCCGTCAACATCGCGGCGGGCCTGCTGCACCCGCTGCCTTCCCGGGTGGAGATGATCACCGCCCAGCGCGAGGCCTCGAACGACGCCGTGAACCGCCGTAGCGAGCTGCTTGCCCGGTACCTGGAAGACCATCCGGAAATGGCGGGCGGCGTGGTGGCCGAAGAACCCGGCAACGCTGCCCTGGCCTGGGCCGCGACGGACGCTGTCAACGGCCGGCTCGAGGAGGTGACTACGGGCTACGATGCGCGCCGCGCCGACCAGCTCGCCCTGGTGGGCCGCTATCGTTTCCTGTCGCCGGCGCTGTTGGCCCAGGAGGTTCTGGTCGACGCCGCGGGGACGGGAGACGCGCGTTTCGCCCGCTTCGAGTTGCAGGTACGTGCCTTCGCCGAGGAGTGGCGGCAGTTCTTCGTGCCGGCAATTCTCGCCGACGAGCGGATGACGGTAGACGTCCTGCCCGAAGTGCCGACGTTTCAGTTCGTGGACGAGGAATCCGCCGACGTCGCCCGCCGTGCGACGATTCCGCTGACGGTCCTGGGTGGACTGGTCGTCCTGGTGAGCGCCGCCGCCGGGGCCGGCCTCGGGAGGGTGAGGGGAGCCGACTGACTTCCGGGCCGGCCCGCCCGCCGCGGCTCCCGATCAGGCCTGCCGGGCGATCCAGGCGCGGGTTTCCTCGAGCGCCGCACGGACCGCAGCCGGCCCGGTGGACTGCGGCGTGCGGCGCGCATCGACCGACGCGCGCGCCGTAATGCGTTCCCCGGCATCGGCCGGGAACCGTGGGTCATGGCGCCGCCACTCCTCCGGCGTGAGTGACCCAAAATCACGTCCCGCGGCAAGGAGGTCCCGGACCATCTTGCCTACCGTCTCGTGGGCCGTCCTGAACGGGACGCCGGCCGCCACCAGCAGATCCGCCACATCCGTCGCCAGCAGCATCCCGCCGGCCGCTGCCTCGGCCCGCTCCGGACGAACCATCAGGCCGGACACCACCGCAGCCGCGGCGCGCAGCGATCCGTGGACGGCATCCTCGGCGTCGAAGACAGCTTCCTTGTCTTCCTGGAGATCCTTGTTGTACCCGCTCGGCAGGCCCTTCATCGTGGCAAGCCATCCCGCGAGCCGCCCGATCGCGCGGCCTGCCTTGCCGCGCGCGAGCTCAAGGGGATCGGGATTCTTCTTCTGGGGCATCAGGCTGCTGCCGGTCGCCACCCGATCGTCCAGATCGAAATAGCCGAACTCCTCCCCGGTGAGGAGGATCAGATCCTCCGCCAACCGGCTGACGTGCACCATGACGAGGGCCGAGGCATGCAGCATTGCCGAGACGAAATCCCGATCCGCCGAAGCGTCGATGCTGTTGGCGACGACCCCCGAGAAGCCGAGCCGCGCGGCAAGCGCCTCGGTGTCGACGGCATAGCTCGCCCCTGCGACCGCCCCCGAGCCGAGGGGCATCGCGTCCGCCTCGTCCGCCGCAGACGCCAGCCGGGCATGGTCTCGCCGGAACGCCGCGGCGTGGGCGAGGAGAAAGTGCGCCACGAGAATCGGCTGCGCGCGGCGGAGGTGCGTGTACGCCGGCATGATCGCTGTTCCCGCCGCCTCCGCCCGATCGGCGAGGGCCGCGATCAGGGCTACCACCTCGTGCTGCAGCAGCGGAACGCGCCGTCGGAGATACAGACGCAGATCGAGCGATACCTGCTCGTTGCGCGACCGGCCGGTATGGAGGCGCCGGCCGAGATCGCCCACGCGTTCGATCAGTTGGCGCTCGACGAACGCGTGGACGTCCTCGTCGTCTCCGTCCACGAACGACGGGTCGTCGCGCCCGCGCCGGCGGATCTCGGCGAGACCGTCGCGGATCGTGGCCGCCTCGGCCGGCGACAGGACGCCGGCGCCGGCGAGCGCTTCCGCCCAGGCGAGACTTCCCTCGATGTCGTCGTCGAACAGGCGCCGATCAAAACGGAACGACGCCTGATAGTCGAAGACCTCGGCGTCGGGCGCGGCGTCGAACCGGCCGGACCAGAGGTGCGCCTCTTCGCTCATGCCACGGCAGTCAGGACGTGGAGGAATTGCCCGCCGGCGTCGATGCAGGCTGCCCGCTCACGGCGAAGTCCTGCGTCGCCGATCCGCCCGCCGCCCGCCGCTTGGCCGCGGCGTTGGCGATCGGCAGGCCCCAGATTCGAATGAAACCCTCCGCCGCCTCGTGGTCGAACGCATCGCCCTCGTCGTAGGTGGCGAGCGCGGTGTCGTAGAGCGATGCCGGCGATCTCCGGCCGACGACGCAGCAGCTCCCCTTCGACAGCTTGAGCCGTACCGTCCCCGTCACATACCGCTGCACGCTGCCGACGAACGCATCGATCGCCTCCCGCGTCGCGGAGAACCAGAGGCCGTCGTACACCAGGTCGGCATAGACGCGTGACAGCCCGGCCTTCAGGCGCTCGAGGTCGCGCGGCACGACGAGCGCCTCGAGCTCGCGATGCGCGGCATGCAGCACCGTCGCCGCCGGCGCCTCGTAGATCTCGCGCGACTTGATCCCCACCAGGCGATTCTCGACCATGTCGATCCGTCCGATGCCGTGGGCGCCGGCGATGGTCTCGAGCGAGTGGATCAGTTCCGTCAGCGGCATGGCAACGCCATTCACGCGAATCGGCGTCCCCTGTTCGAAGTCCACCTCGACATACGCGGGCGCGTCGGGTGCGTCGGCCGGCGATCTGGTGAGCGCGTAGATCTCCTCCGGCGGCTCCGTCCACGGATCCTCGAGCACGCCGCACTCGATCGAGCGGCCCCAGAGATTGCTGTCGGTGCTGTAGGGCGAGTCGACGGTCGCCGGAACCGGGATACCGTGCTCCCGGGCGTAGGCGATCTCCTCGGGTCGCGTCATTCCCCAGACCCGGGCCGGAGCAACCACCGCGAGGGCGGGGTTGAGGGCGCGCGCGGAAACATCCATCCGGACCTGGTCGTTGCCCTTGCCGGTACAACCGTGCGCAATCATCCCGGCGCCTTCCATCTCCGCGATCTCCACCAGCTTCTTCGAGATCAGCGGCCGTCCGAGCGCGGTCGCGAGGGGGTACTTCGCCTCGTAGATCGCACCCGCCTGCAGGGCCGGCAGGATGTAGTCCTGCGCGAACTCCTCCCGCGCGTCGACCACGTGCGAGCGGACCGCGCCTACCGAGAGCGCCCGCTCGCGCACGTCGTCCAGCTCTTTGCCCTGCCCCAGGTCGATGGTGACCGCCACGACCTCCGCATCGTACCGGTCGGCCAGCCACTTGACCGCCACCGAGGTATCCAGCCCACCCGAGTACGCCAACACGATCCGTTCCATGGTTCCCACTTCTCCTCCGTCAGTCCATTGCCCAGCCTTCAAACAATCGGGTCACCTCGCGGCCCGCCCGCCCATGCCGGGTGATCACGAGAATCGTGTCGTCACCCGCCACGGTCCCGACCACTTCCGGCAGGGCGGCCCGGTCAATCGCGAGCGCCAGCGGAGCCGCCTGGCCCGCGTCGGTTCGGACGACGAGCAATTGCTGCACCAGATCGACGCGACGCAGGTACTGCGAAATCGCCCGGCGCAGCTCGCCGTCCGCGCCCCGCGCGCCCGCTTCCGCCCCCGGCTGCTCGTACGCGCCGTCCCGCGCCCGCTTGACGAGCTGCAGCTCCTTGATGTCACGCGAGATCGTCGCCTGCGTCGCGTTGAAGCCGCGCGTGCGGAGCCGCTGGCCCAGCCGCTCCTGGCTGCAAATCGCTTCCCGCGACAGAAGATCCAGGATCGCGGCCTGTCGATAGCGCTTCATAATTATTCACTCGCTCGAATTAGTATACAATAGTTCCCCTATGGCGACCATCCGGATCGGCATCGCGGGAGCGACCGGCTATGGCGGGCAGGAACTGCTGCGTCTGGCCGCGCGCCACAGCCACGTCACGGTTACGGCGGCGATGCGGTCGGGCGAGGGGACCGCGGAGCTCCCCGGTCTCGCCGGAATCTGGGACGGAGAAATCGAACCCTTCTCGCTCGATGCGCTGGCCGACCGGACGGAGGTCGTCTTTCTTGGCCTGCCCGACACCGCGAGCGCCGAGCTTGCCCCGGCACTCCTCGAACGCGGCCGGCGTGTCTTCGACCTCTCCGGCGCGTTTCGCCTTCGGAACGAAGCCGACCGGCAACGGTGGTACCCGCGCTCACCGGCGCTGGCGCAGGCCGCAACCTACGGCCTGACCGAGTGGAATCGGCATACGCTGCCGTCCGCCGATCTGGTCGCCTGCCCCGGCTGTTATCCGACGGGCGCACTCCTCGCGCTGAAGCCGCTTGCGGAGGCCGGATTGATCGCCGACGACGCGGACATCTACATCGATGCGAAGTCGGGAGTTTCCGGTGCGGGCAAGAAGCCGACCGAGCGGACGCACTTCTCGGAGGTGCATGGCAGCGTTGCCGCCTACGGCATATTCGCTCACCGGCACGGCGCCGAGATCGAGCAGGAGCTCAAGCGGCCGGTCACTTTCGTCCCGCACCTGGTGCCGCTCGACCGCGGAATCCTCGAGACGATCTACACTCGGCTGCCCGGCGGCACGACGGCGCGGGACATCGACAACACGCTCGCGTCGGCGTACGCCGACGCACCCTTCGTCCGTCTCACCGGCGCCCGGCCGCCCGAGATCAAGCATGTCGCGCACACCAACTTCTGCGATATCGGCTGGCGGGTCGATGGCGGACGCCTTGTCCTCGTCTGCTGCCTCGACAACCTGGTGAAGGGCGCGGCGGGCCAGGCGCTTCAGAGCTTTAACGTCGCCTTCGGAATCGACGAGCGCGAGGGCCTCGCCTGATGGTGGCCGGCGCGACGCAGCGTCCCGCCAGGCCGGTGGCGGGCGGGTCGAACTATCCCCGGCGCGCGACCTCCGAGGTCGAACCGGCCGCGGTCGCGCCGACCATCATCAAGCTGGGCGGCGAGTTGCTGGAAACACCGGCGCGGCTTCGGGGCCTCGCCCGTGCTCTGGCCGCTATCGCCGCGCGCGAGCCGCTCGTCGTAGTCCATGGCGGCGGCCGGGAGGTCGACGCCGAGATGGCGCGTCTCGGGATCGCGAAGCGGGCGGTCGACGGCCTGCGGATCACCGACGCGGCGACGCTGGAGGTGGTGGCGGGGGTACTGGCGGGCCGCGTCAACACCCGGCTGGTGGCGGCGCTCGGGGTTGCCGGCGCACGCGCGGTCGGTCTGACCGGGGCCGATGCGCGGCTTGCGCCGGTCCGGCGCGAGCGGCGGTACCGCTCGGCGGACGGCCAGTCGGTCGATCTGGGCTACGTCGGCCGTCCGGTCGGCGAAGGCCCGCCGACCCTGTTGACCGATCTGCTGGCGGCGGGCTACACGCCGGTGGTTGCGAGCTTGAGCGCGGCGGCGGCGGGACAGGTACTGAACGTCAACGCCGATACATTGGCAGGCGACCTGGCGGCGCGCATCAAGGCGCGACGGCTGCTGATCGCGGGCAGCACGGCGGGAGTGCTGGACGAGGCGGGCAAGACGATTCCGGCGTTGGACGACGCCGGTATCGACACGTTGATCCGCGGCGGTCAGGCGAGCGCGGGGATGGTGGCGAAGCTGCTGGCGTGCCGGGCCGCGCTCGCCGGCGGTGCCGGCGAGGTGGCGATTCTCGACGCGCGCCGGCCGCGCCAGGGCATGTTCGAACAGGCGGTCGGCACGAAGCTGGCGGGTCGCCCGATGACAGGCGGAGCAGGCAATGACGACATCGACGGATCGAATTGACGCGGAACGGGTGAAGGCGGTCGAAGCGACGCATGTGCTGCAGGTGTACCGCCGTCATCCGGTTGTCTTCATCGGCGGCCGCGGCGCATGGCTCGTCGACGCGGACGGACGGCAGTATCTCGACTTCCTCTCCGGGATCGGCGTCGCGTCGCTTGGCCATGCTCATGCCGGACTGTCGGAAGCAATCGCCGCGCAGGCGCGCGAGCTGCTCCACACGTCGAACCTCTTCTTTCATCCACTCCAGGGCCAGGTGGCTCAGCGGCTCGCGCGGCTGTCGGGGCTGCCGCGCGCGTTTTTCTGCAACAGCGGCGCCGAGGCGGTCGAAGCGTGCCTGAAGTTCGCCCGCCGCTATCACCGGACCCGCGGCGACGCAGACCGCTGCGAGATCGTCGCGTTCGAGGGATCGTTTCACGGGCGGTCGTATGGCGCGCTGTCGGTCACTTCCGGCGAACCGTACCGAACCCCGTTCGAGCCTCTGCTGCCGGCCGTCCGTTTCGTTCCGCCGTCCGAGCCGGAGACGATCCGCTCCGCCATCACGGGCCGGACCGCGGCGGTTATCGTCGAACCGATACAGGGCGAGGGAGGCATACGTCCCATCCCGAGCCCGGCGGCCGGAGCGATTGCCGACGCGTGCGGCGCCAGCGGGACGCTGGTGATAGCGGACGAAGTGCAGTCCGGGCTGGGACGGACGGGAAGGCCTTTCGCGAGCGCCGGGCTGGGAATAGACCCGGATCTGGTGGCGCTGGGCAAGTCGCTCGGAGGCGGCGTGCCGATCGGCGCCGCCCTGATGAGCGAAGCCGTGGCGCAGGCGGCATCGTTCGGCGACCACGGGAGCACGTACGGCGGCAACCTGCTTGCCTGCCGCGCCGCGCTCGTCTTCCTCGACGCGCTCGAAGGCGGGCTCATCGATCGCGTTGCCGAGGCGGGGGGGCGTCTCGGCGCCGGGCTGGAGGCGCTCGTTTCCGCGAGTCCACAGGTTCACGAGGTGCGGGGCGCGGGGCTGATGCGCGCCCTCGAAGTGGATCAGGCGGTAGCCGACAGGACCGTTGACTGCGCGCTCGAGCAGCGACTCATCGTCAACCGGACCGCGGGCACGGCGATCCGGTTGCTGCCTCCCTACACGGTCACCGATGACGAGATCGACGACGGGCTCAGCCGCCTCCGCCAGGCTTTGGCGGAAGCCGGAGCCACTTTCGGATGAGCCGATGGTAAGCACGACCGACACGCCGGCGGCCGTCTCCCAGGCAGTGACGCCGGAGCGAATCGGGATCCGGCCGGCGGTTGCCGGCGACGCGCCCCGCGTGTACCGACTGATCACCGAGAACCTCGAGACGGGACACTTGCTCGCCCGGCCGCTCGGGGAAGTGGAGCTGCACGTCCCGCGCTTCCTCGTGGCGACGGTCGGCGAGAGCGTGGTCGGCTGCGGCGAACTGGCCGAGCTGAGCCCGAAGGTCGCGGAGGTGCGTTCGCTCGTCGTCGCCGATGGCCACCGCGGCATCGGGATCGGCCGGCGGCTGCTGGACGCGTTGGTCGCGGCGGCGCTGGCGCAGCGCGTTCCGCGCCTGTGCGCCTTCACGCATGAGGCGCGTCCGTTCGTCCGCGCCGGCTTCTCGATCGTGCCGCACACGTGGGTACCCGAGAAGATAGCCGCCGATTGCAGGACGTGCGACCTCTTCCGCCGCTGCCGGCAGTACGCCGTCGTTCTCGATCTGGCGCGCGGCACGGGAGTCGGTAGATGAACCTGCGGACGCCGGCACGCGCCCCAACGATCACGCCCGCCGGCGGCGGCATTGCCGCCCCGGCCGGGTACCGGGCGGCGGGCGCCGCCTGCGGCCTGAAACCGGCTGGTCTCGATATCGCTCTGGTGGTGTCGGATCGTCTGGCGAGCGCGGCGGGGATCTTCACCACGAACCTCGCGGTCGCCGCACCGGTCGTGGTGACGAAGGCGCAGCTCGCCGACTCGGAGGGGCGCGCGCGCGTGATCGCCGTCAACAGCAAGTGCGCCAACGCGTGCACCGGGCCCGGGGGGGCGACCGACGCGGAAACGATGGTGACGGCGGCTGCCGAAGCAGTCCGTTGCGATCGGGCGCATGTCCTGATCGCCTCGACCGGCGTCATCGGCATGAAGCTCGACACGGCGAAGGTGTCGGCTGGCCTCGCGGAAGCCGCCCGCATGCTGAGCCGCGACGGGCACCGCGCGGCGGCGGAAGCGATCATGACGACCGACGTCTCACCGAAGGAGGCGGCGGTGCGGGTCGACACTCCCGGCGGCCCGATCACGATCGGAGGCATGGCCAAGGGCGCCGGCATGATCGAGCCGAACCTGGCTACGATGCTCGGCTTCCTGACGACGGACGCCGCCGTCGCGCCGGCGGAGCTCGAACGTCTCCTGCGCGCGGCGGCCAACGTCTCGTTCAACGCGATCTCGGTGGACGGCGAACCGTCCACCAACGACACGGTACTCATGCTGGCGAACGGCGCGAGCGGCGTCGCGATCGACGAAACGACCACGCCCGCCTTCATGGCGGGCCTGGAGCAGGTCTGCATCCAACTGGCGCGCGAGATAGTCCGCGGCGGCGAGGGCGCGACGAAGCTCGCGACAATCCGGGTCGAGGGGGCGGCGACCGACGACGATGCGCGCCGCGCGGCGCGGGCGATTGCGAATTCCCCGCTGGTGAAGACGGCTCTGAACGGGGGCGATCCGAACTGGGGCCGCCTCGTGGCGGTCGCGGGACGGGCCGGCGTCGCGTTCGATCCGGAGCGGACCGTAGTCCGGATCGGCGGCGTCGTGCTGTACGACGGCGTCACGATCCATGTGAATCGCGAGGCGGAGGCGGCGGACCACCTGGCGAACGACGAAGTGGAGTTGTGCGTCGACCTGGGTGTCGGCGGAACCTGCGCGGCAACGATGTGGACTTGCGACTTCAGCGCCGACTATGTCCACATCAACGCCGACTACCGGACGTAGGAGCCCGTGGTGAAACCCTCGCTGCCTTCGAGCAGAGCCGCATCCCGGCTACGGCCGACCATTCCCCGCGCCGCCGGCAGCCTGAAGGACCGCTGCTTCCTGTCGGTCCTCGACTTCGAGCCGGATGACCTGGAACACTGCCTCGCGCTCTCCGCGGAGGTGAAGCGCGACCGCCCCCTCGGCAAGGAGGCGCCCACGTCCGCGGCGCTGCAGGGAACCTACATCGCGCTGCTCTTCGAGAAACCCTCGCTCCGGACCCGCTCGACGTTCGAGATTGCGATCCGCGAGCTGGGAGGCAACTTCATCGATCCTGACGCCGACGTCGCGCTCGGGAAACGCGAGTCGCTCGCCGATGTGGGGCGCAGTCTCGAGCGCTGGGTCGCCGGCGCCGTGGTGCGGACCTATGAACAGTCGCGGCTGCTCGACCTGGCCCTCGCGACATCCAGCTTCCGCGTAATAAACGCGCTGAGCAACGAGGAGCATCCCTGCCAGGCGCTCGCCGACTGCCTGACCCTGAAGGAGCGGTGGGAGGACCCGCGCGGGAGGATCGTCGCGTTTGTCGGGGACGGCAACAACGTCGCCACGTCGTTCACCCAAGCCGCGCTGATGCTGGGCGTGCACGTGCGCGTCGCAACGCCGGACGGCTTCGAACTCCCGGCATCCGTCGATGCCGATGCCGTGCGCGTCGCCCGTTACGGGGCCGAACTCACCCGCTACCACGATCCGGTCGACGCAGTGCGCGGCGCCGACGCCGTCTACACCGACGTCTGGACATCGATGGGACGCGAGGCGGAAGTCGCCCTCCGCCGCAGGCTGTTCGCGCCCTATCAGGTCAACGACACGCTGATGGCGCACGCCGCGCCGGACGTCTGCTTCCTCCACTGTTTGCCCGCCCACCGGGGCGAAGAGGTTACCGACCGGGTAATGGACAGTCCGGCGTCGGTCGTCTTCGATCAGGCCGAGAACCGCCTCCACACCCAGAAGGCGCTACTCGTCATGCTCTTCGAGGACTGACCGGCCGGATGAGCTTCGCCGAAAAACTCACCCGTGTCTTCATGCCATCCGGACGTTCCATCGGACGGCTCGTCAAGCGGCGCAAGGAAAGTGCCGCATGCACTGTCGAAGTCTTCCGCGGCAAAAAAGCGCTCAGGCTTTCCTTCTCCAACCACACGACCTCAGCCAGTTCGGCCGGGCTTGTTGGCGCGGCGCGTTGGCACGCGGAGCCTGTTGAGAGCGTCTACATTCCGGTCAAGGAAATTCTGGCGCGAACCGACGAACTCAAACGCAAGCTTCCACTCGATGCGCCGAGGTCAGGTGCATGGAACCGACAGTTCGTGAAGGACTGCGTGGTTGTCAACCTCCGGACCTGGAATCAGTTCTTGCCGGACTTTCCCGTAGCGCGGATTCCGGCTCCGGAAGACTGACTGGCTCGCGGCGAGGAAACGCGCGCCTGGATCGCCCGGCAAGCGTGAACGGGAGATCCACGAGCGCCGCCCCCGCATTGCCGTCGGTCGACGGCGGCAGTGTACGATCGCCCGCCATGACAGAGACGCCGCCATCCCACCGGAACGCCAATCCCGCCGCGGGCGCCCTCGACGGCATCACCGTGCTCGATCTCACCCGTGTCCTCTCCGGGCCGTACTGCACCATGATGCTCGGCGACATGGGTGCGCGCGTCATCAAGGTGGAACAGCCGGGGAAGGGCGATGACACCCGCGGCTGGGGCCCGCCGTTCCTCGAAGGCGAGTCCGCCTACTTCATGAGCATCAACCGCAACAAGGAGAGCGTGACGATCAACCTGAAGCACCCGGAGGGCCGCCGGACGCTTGACGCTCTCATCGAACGTGCGGACGTGCTTGTCGAGAACTTCCGGCCCGGAACGCTCGACCGCATGGGCCTCGGCTACCGCGATCTGGCCGAGCGGCGCCCCGACCTCGTCTACTGCTCTATCTCCGGCTTCGGCCAGACCGGCCCGCGCCGTCGTGAGCCCGGCTACGACGCGGTGCTGCAGGGCGAGGGAGGACTGATGAGCATCACCGGCGATGAGAACACGCCGGCGTACCGGCTGGGTGTGGCGATCGCCGACATCATCTCCGGGATGTTCTCGGCGTGGGGAGTCGCCGTGGCGCTGCTCGCGCGGCACCGGACCGGGCGCGGCCAGCTCGTCGACGTCGGCATGCTCGACTCGGTCGCGGCGGTTCTCACCTACCAGGCGGGGATCTACTTCGCCACCGGCCAGGCGCCGGTCCGCCTCGGGAATCGCCATCCGACGATCACGCCCTACGAGACGCTCGAGGCGGCCGACGGCGATCTGGTCGTGGCGTGCGGCAACGATCAACTGTGGACGTCGTTCTGCCGCGTGCTCGGCCTGGACGGTCTGGCCGACGACGACCGGTTCCGGACGAACAAGGACCGTGTCGCTCACCGGGAGGAACTTCGTCCGCTGCTCGTCGAACGCCTCAGGACACGCAACGCGGCGGAGTGGCTGGCGGATCTGAAAGCGGCCGGCATTCCGTGCGGCGGGGTGCGCGACCTGCACCAGGTCTTCACGGACCCGCAGGTCATCGAGCGCGCCATGGTGGTGGCGATGCAGCACCCGGTGGCCGGCGCGATCCGGCAGCTTGGCGTCCCGGTGAAACTGGGAGACACGCCGGGGGCGGTGCGGATTCCGCCGCCCACCCTCGGTCAGCACACCGACGAAATCCTGGGTGAACTGGGGATTGGCGAAACCGAGATTGCCGGCCTCCGCGCCGGCGGCGCGATCTGACCCGGCCAGCCTCCGCGCACCCTCCGCGGGCGTGTCCTACCGGTCGACGACGAACCGGAGCGCGGTCAGCAGCGCCGTGAAGAGGTGTGCGTCGGTCAGCGCGCCGATGGCGGGGTGTTCGGCGACCACGCGTTCGTCGATCATTCCCTCGTCGCGGCGAACGCGTGCACTTCGGATGAGCATGGCGGCGGGATCGCGCTTCGTGTCGAGGGCGAACTCCACGTAGTCGTCTCCGGATGCGTCCGAAGTGAGGCGGACCGCGCCCGGCGGCATCGAGACCGTAAAGCGGTATCCCTCGGCGGTGAGGGCGGCGGCGACGGTCCGGAAGAGAGGCGCCGCGATACGCTCCAGCAACTCGCTTCCAACCTCTTCCGCCCGGGCCGTACGCGCCCGACGCGCTTCCGGTCCAGTCAGGTGTGCGTCGGCAATCGCCTCCCGGATCCGGCGCCGGATGTCCGCCGTCTCGAGCCCCGCGGTCGGGGCCGGCGCCTTGCGGCCAGGGGTGTCGCGCCGCGGCGGCATTTGCAACCACGGCTTCCGGCGGACGAGGTCGCGCGGGAGCTCCTCCCGGGGGCGTTCGGGCTTCTCGCTCCGCGCCGAAGGTCGCGGGGCCCTGTCTCGGGGGGGGCTGTCTCGGGGAGCCCTTTCTCGCGGGAACTTGTCTCGCGGGTCTCGCGGGGCCCTGTCTCGGGGGAATCTGTCTCGCGGGGACGGCCGGGTATGAGGGCGGCGTTCTTCGAAGGGAGGGGCCGGTCCATCCGGCCTCTGCTCCCGCACGTCCGGACTCGGCCGTGCTGCGCGCGGCGAACCGCCACGCTTCCGTTCCGGCGGCTTCGACGAGGGCGACTTCCACGACGGCGGCTTAGCGCCCGGCTTCCGTACCCCCGTCTTCCAGCCGCCCGTGCGCTTTGCGCCGGCGGCACGGTTCGGGCCGCCCGGCTTGTGCGCACCTGCCTTTGGCGTCCCCGGCTTCCATCCCGTCGCGGCCTTCGCGCCGCGCGGGCCGCCGCTCCCGGGCTTTCGTCCGCCTGGTTTGCGGGCCGCCGGTTTCCGGGCGGCTGGTTTCCCGGCCCCTGGCTTTCGCCCGGGCGGTTTCCGTCCCGGCGGCTTTCGTCCTGGCGGCCTGCTGTTCGGCATCGTTCGGTCTCGCGTCAGCCGGCCGGTGCGCTTCCCGCCTCGTAAATGCGCACAAGCTCGATCAGCTTGTAGCCCTTCGTCTGGTACGGCGGGATGACACGCTCGGTCTGCAGGTACTGGATCATCCCTTCGTCGGCGTAGTCGGGATCGGGAAGTGCCGGATCCGCCACCAGCGCATCGTCGAGTTGCGACAGCGTCATGACTGGCTCGGTCACCGTGCGGCTGACCGGAATCACGCCAAGCAACCGCCGGCGCTCCCGGCGATCGCGCATCCGGAAACCGACATAGATCTCGTTGCTGACGAAGTTGTAGTCCACCTCCGCGCGTGTCGAGGCCGAGTCTTCCACCCGGAGGAAGGAGATGTCGGTCCGCGCGGCAAGCCACTCGAGCAGGTGACCCGTAAAGTCACCCTCGCCCGACCAGTGCTGTCGATCGATCGCCGCACCCTCCACCGTGGACTCCAGAGACTCAGGCCGGTGCGACCAGCAGTTTCGCCGCAGCGCGCATCCCGATCGTCACCTGGCGGTCCGCGGCGCGCCGGAGCACTACCTGGTCCGCCTCCGCGTCGCGCGCCTCGACGCTAATCGACTTCCCCGGCTTCAGATCATGCTCCTCGAGGAAACGGAGAAACCCCGAGTCCTGATCCGTCACCCGCTGCAGCACCACCGACGTGCCAAGAGGGCAGGTAAGCAGCGTTTCGTAGTCGGGGGTGGCGATCGCCCCGGTCGGATCCGGGATGGGGTCGCCATGCGGGTCGACCGGGGGACGCCCCAGATAGTCGTCGATCCGATCGATCACCCGGTCCGACACCGCATGCTCGATCCGCTCCGCCTCCTCATGAACTTCCGCCCAGCTCATGTCGAGCACCCTGACCAGGAAAAGCTCGATCAGACGGTGCCTGCGCAAGACGAGCGCGGCCAGCTTCTGCCCGGCAGGAGTGAGGCGGACCCCAGCGTATGGTTCGTACCGCACCAGATTCGATTCGGCGAGCGCCTTGACCATAGTCGTGGCCGTCCCCGGCACGACCCCGAGCGCCGCGGCGAGCTGGCCCATCGGCACCAGCGCCGAGGGGCTGCCGAGGGCTATCTCCGCCTGGTAGATCGCCTTCAGGTAGTTCTCGACAGTGCTCGACGTGGGCATCGTGGCGGCAAGCGTACCACGCCGACGCGCCCTACTCCGCCGGCCGGAACGTTGCGAAGGACGTCGGCGTCTCCCAGACCGTCACGCGGACGACGGGAAACCCGGCGTCGCGCGTCTTCTCGAAAATGAGCCGGGCGATATGCTCGACCGTCGGGTTTTCTTCGCTGACGAAGACCGGTTCTCCCTGTTCGCGTAGCGGCGCGATCAAGGGATCGTCATGCCGCAGGATCATCTTGTGATCCAGCTCGGCATCGATCCACCCCTTGACGATCCGCTTGATGTCCCCGAAATCGCACACCATGTTCCGCTCGTCGAGCGATGCCGCCTGCACCTCGATTTCCGCTACCGCGTTGTGGCCGTGCGGGTGCCGACAGTTGCCATCGTAGTTGAGCAGCCGGTGGCCGTAGCAGAAGTCGATCCGTTTCGTGACCGAATACATGCGCTATTAATATCGCATGGCCGACCGGAACGGTGGCGTTGCGGTTCTCTGCTCCGGCGGTCTCGACAGCGCCGTGTTGCTCGCGCATGAGCTGGACGGGGCGGAGGACGGCCGTCCCGTGCACCCTGTCTATGTGAGCGGCGGGCTCGCCTGGGAGGAAGCCGAACGCCGGCTCGTCGAGCGGCTCCTCGATGCCCCGCCGTTCGCCGGCAGAGCGGCGCCGCTCGCGTCACTCGACTGCCCGGTCGACGACACCTACCCCGAGACGCATTGGGCGCTCCGGGGAACGCCTCCGGCGTACGCCACGGCAGACGAGGAGGTCTACCTCGTGGGGCGCAACGTCCTCCTCCTCGCCAAGGCGGCCACCTGGTGCGCGCTGCACGGTGTCGAGCGGGTTGCCGTCGGTCCCCTCGCCGGCAACCCGTTTCCCGATGCCACGCCGGCTTTTTTCGCCGCGATGGGAGACGCACTGACGCGCGGCCTCGATCACCCGATTCGGATCGCCGCGCCATTCGCCACGTTCCACAAGGAGGAAGTGATCGCGCGGGGCGCCGCGCTCGGTGTCCCGTTCGAGCTCACACTGTCCTGCATGAACCCGTCGGAGGGAACCCACTGCGGCCGCTGCAGCAAGTGCCGGGAGCGCCTGCAGGCATTCGACGAAGCGGGAGTCGACGACCCGGCGCCCTACGCCTGGCGTCCCGCGAATCTGCTAACGGGCGGCTAGGCGCGCCTGACGCTCGAGTTCCGCCACCAGTTCCTCGCGGCGATGGAGCAGGGCCTTCCGCCGCCGCCGGCCGGGCTCCGCCGCGGCGGCGTACTCGGCGAACAACGGGAACGCGATCGTAGAGTCAGCGTAGACGACGACCGTGTCCGGCAGCACGCCGGGGTTCACCTTGCCCCAACTCACCGCCTCGGCCGGCGTGGCGCCCGACAGCCCTCCCCAGACCATCTGATCCGTCGTGATCTGGATGAAGTAGTCGTTGCCTCCCTTCTGGATCCCGTAGACCTCCCAGAGTGTCGGCTGCCCCTGCAGGTAGAAGTTCTTCGGCGACCCGCCACCCAGGATGACGCAGCCGTTCCTTTCTCCCGCCAGGATGATCGCGCACACCTCGTTCACGTCGAGGCTCGGATCCGGCACGAGATCGCTTCGCGCGATCAGCCGGTGCCACGCAACGTTCATCCCGATCGAACTGTCGCCCGGCGACGACGTGTAGATCGGGACCCCATGCACGGACGCGGCCGCTACCACCGAGTACTCCTCGCAGCCGGGCTGCCGCTCGCGCAGATCGCAGCCCAGACGATAGTGCAGGTCCGCCGTCGACACCGGCCCGTAGAGACCGGAGCGGGAAAGGAAGTCGCGCAGGTAGGCGTCGGTCTCGAGCAGCACGGTCGCCGGAAACAGCACATCGTAGATACGGATGACCCCGTCTTCATGCAACTCGACGTCGTCCGCGAAAGGGGAACCGCGATGCAGCGTGAAATTCAGGGCGTAGTGCAGGTCGTGGTACAGGTTTGCGCCGGTGCTGATGACGAAGTCGACGGCGCCGCGTTCCATCATGTCGATCACGCAGCCGCCGAGCCCGGCCGGCGTCAGCGCTCCCGCCATCGTCAGGCCGATCGTCGTATCGTGGGCGGGGTTCAGCATCTTCCCGGTGAAGATCTGGCACGCTTCCGAGAGCCGGCCGGCGTTGAATGCCTGGAAACCGTCGTCGATCAGCGCACGGACGCCGGCGTCGCCGCGCGGTCGGTAGTAGCGGATCGGTTTGCCGCCCAGATGCCGCGATGCGCGGGCTTCGGGAGAGCCGGGGGATCGGTGCGGCATTGCGCGGCGGGATCGTAGCACCCGCCGCCCGAGCGGCATGCCGCCTATTCCGTCCAGTCGGCGCGGCGACCCGTTATGGCGGTGTGGATGAGCGCGATGCCGGTCGCGACGGCGACGAGCGCCAAGCCATCGGTGATCCACGATTCCCACGACGCGTCGATTGACATCAGCCACACGGCGGGCGTGGCAATAACGACACCCATGAGGAAAGCGGTGCGGCGCCGCAGCGTCGCCCGCAGCAGCCGGCCGCGCAGGCGCGGAATCAGCCCCACCGCCGCCTCTCCGGATCTAACCGCGCGGCGGCGCGGCTACATCCCGGTGGCGTGGTAACCGCCATCCACCATCACCACGTCGCCCGTGATCCCACGGCCTCCGGGGCCGAGGAGCGCCACCGCGGCGTCGGCCACCTCGTCGGCGTCCACCGTCCGGCCGAGCGGCGACTGCGCCCGGTAATGATCGAGGATCTGGCTGAATCCGGAGATGCCGGACGCGGCGAGGGTCTTTATCGGCCCGGCCGACAGGGCGTTCACCCGGATGTTGCGCGGACCGAGGTCTGTCGCCAGGTAGCGGACCGTCGCTTCGAGCGCCGCTTTCGCCACTCCCATAACGTTGTAGTGGGGGAAGACGCGCTCGCTTCCGAGGTAGGTGAGAGTCAGGATGCTGCCCCCGCCGCGCCGTTCCATCAGGGGCGCCGCGGCGCGTGCGAGCGGAACAAGCGAGTAGGCGGAAATGTCCAGCGCCTGTGTGAAGTCGGCGCGCGTCGTCTCCAGGAACGGCTCCGAGATCGCCTCGCGTGAGGCGAACGCAACGGCGTGCACGAGAAAGTCCAGCCCGCCCTGCGCCCTGTCGACCGCGCGGAGGAGATGGGAAATCGCCTCGTCGTCGGTCACGTCGCACGGCACCAGTTGGGCCGGCCGCTCAAGCGTCTCCGCCAGCTTGCGCGTTTTCGCCTCGAACCGCTCTGTCGCGTAACTGAGGGTCAGTGTCGCGCCCGCCGCATCGGCTGCCTTGGCAATCGCCCAGGCGAGGGATCGCTGGTTGGCTACGCCGACGATCAGACCATGTCGGCCGGAAAGAAGACCCATGCCACGGGCGGCTAGCGGGAGCGGCCGCGATTACGGCGCGAGCGAAACCGACCCTGGCTCCGGCCTTCACGGTTGCTGGCCACGTTCCCGTTGGGCTGGCCATTGCTGTCACCCGCCTGGCCGCCGCGGAATCGGTTGCGGCGGCGCGATTTGCCACCTTGCTTCTGCCCTGCCTTCCGGGCAGGCTGGGGTGTGGGAGGTGGATCCCAGGTGTTGCCGAAGTTGTCGGGCAGATCGGTCCGGTCGGCCGGGTTCCGACCGGTCCGCTGATGCATCGTGAAGACGGGCGGCTGCCGACTGGGCTGAAGGGGCGTGCCGTCAGGCGCCGGGAGGCTGGCCCGGATCAGCGGGCGCCGGACCGGTCCGTCGCCACTCTTGCTGCCGTTGGGTTCCGCCGCAGCTTGCTTGGCGGCTTCGCTCTCGTTTTCGTTTACGTACGCGTCCGCAGTGTTCGCCTCACGGGCTTGGCGTTCCGCCATCCAGTGTCTCCCGAACTCGTCAGAACTACGCGTGTGCAGGCTGATCTAAGGATCTGGCAGCTACGCAGGGTTCACCACGGGCTGCCAGGGAAAGGTACGCGCCTGCGTGCAGAAGCCCGAGCATAACAGAGGGTGAACGCAGTGGCAAGGCCGGGAACTGATGGCGGCCGGATCGGGTAGGATCAAGGGTTCATGGACGATCACGCGTTGCGCGTCTACGACTCGATTCTGGGCCTCCTTTCCGGGGCCGAGAACCCGACGCCGATCGTCCGCCTGAACCGGGTGACGCCCTATCGGGAGACGACCGTCTACGCCAAGCTGGAGTGGTACAACCCCTTCGGCGCGGTCAAGGATCGCGTCGCCGCCAACCTCCTCGACGATGGCGAGCGGCGTCATGCCGTCGGAGAACACCAGAAACTCGTCGAGCCGACATCGGGCAACACCGGGATGGCTCTCGCGATGCTCGCGAACGCGCGGGGCTACGCGCTCACTACGCCGATGTCCAGCGAGGTGCCGCTCGAGAAGCGGACGATGCTCCGCCTCTTCGGCGCTGACGTCATGGAGTTGCAGGACACGCTCTGCCCGGCGCCGGGCGCGCCGGAGGGGGCGATTGCGCGTGCGGCGGAGATCGGCGACCGCCCCGACTTCCACATGCTGAACCAGTACGCCAACGAGGCGAACCCGGAGGCGCACTACAAGACGACCGGACCGGAGATCTGGCGGCAGAGCGAGGGGCGGGTGACGCACTTCGTCGCCGGGCTGGGCACCTGCGGCACCATCACCGGCACCGGACGCTTCCTGAAGGAGCAGCGGGCCGGCGTGCAGGTGCTGGGCGTCTATCCGCAGGAAGGGCACGACATCCCGGGCGTGCGGAGCCTCCGGCAGCTGCAGCAGACCAAGCTCTTCTTTCCCGACGAGTACGACGGGATGGTGGAGGTGTCGAACCAGGCGGCCTTCGATCTCTGCCTTCGGCTGAACCGCGAGGAGAGCATTGTTGCCGGGCCCAGTTCCGCGATGGCCCTGCAAGGGGCGTTCGAGCTCGTGCCGGACGCGCCGGGGAATGTCGTCGTCGTGATTTTCCCCGACAACGCGTTCAAGTACGCCTCGTCGGTGGTGAAGCATTTACCGGGACTGCTCCCGGCAGGGGCGAAACCGGCGGCGGCGCAAAAGGACCCGCTGCTCGAGACGATGCGCGAGCATGTCCGCAACAACGCCGACCTGACCATCAGCGTCGAGGCGGCGCGGCAGGAACTGGAAACGGGCCGGCCGTTCGTCGTCGATGTCCGGCCCGCGGCGCAGTACCGCGAGGCGCACCTGCCGGGGGCGGTCAGCATGCCGCTGGCCGAGATGGACGAACGTCGCCACGAACTTCCGGCGGATCGCGCCACGCCGATTCTGAGCGTTTGCCAGCGGGGGAACGCGTCGCTTTCCGGGCTGCTGTTCCTCAAGTCGCTCGGGTATCGCAACGTGCGCAGCATGACCGGCGGGACGCTGGCCTGGCGTCAGAGGGGATACGCGGTCGAGTCCGAGCCGGCACCGGCCGCGGTGGCGACCGCCGACTAGCGGGCGGCAGGCCATCGCGGTCACCAGCGTTCAGGCGAGGTGAGACATTCGATGCTGACGTTGCGCGCCGACGCGGACACCGACATTCGCCGGCATGGGCGGGAGAGTTACCCGCACGAATGCTGCGGCGCGTTGATTGGCCGCGGCGGAGTCGTCGAGGAGGCGCTGGCGCTGCCCAATACTTCCGAGGAGGGAACTCGAAGGCGGTTCCGGATCCGTCCCACCGACTATCGGATGGCGGAGCGGCGCGCCGCCGCGCGCGGCGGCGACCTGGTCGGTTTCTACCATTCGCACCCCGATCATGCGGCGCGGCCGTCCCGGTATGACCTCGACCACGCCTGGCCGATCTTCGCCTACGTGATCGTCTCGGTGGAGGAGGGCGAACCGGCGGCGATGACATCGTGGCGTCTGCGAGAGGACCGGTCGGCGTTCGACGAGGAACCCCTCTCGGTGGGATAGAGAGACAGAAGGACGGAACGCGAGCGAGACATGCCAACGAAGATCTTTATCCCGACGCCGCTGCGCGGCTATGCGGGTGGCAACGACGTGGTGGAAGCGGACGGGGCGACGGTGGGTGAAGTGCTTGCCAACATGGCGGCGGAACACGCCGGGTTGCGCAAGCATCTGTACGGCGAGGACGGCCGCCTGCGCAAGTTCGTCGCGATCTACGTGAACGACGACGACATCCGCTTTCTCGAGAAGGAGGCGACGCCGGTCAAGGCGGGCGACACGGTGAGCATCATTCCCTCCGTGGCGGGAGGTGCCGCATGACCGCGACGGCTCCGCCGCTGTCTCTCTCGGCGCAGGAGCTGGCCCGCTACGACCGTCACCTGATCATGCCCGAGGTCGGCATGGAAGGGCAGTTGCGCCTCAAGGCGGCAAGCGTGCTCTGCATCGGCGCGGGCGGGCTCGGCTCGCCTGTCGCGATGTATCTCGCCGCGGCCGGCATCGGCCGGATCGGAATTGTCGATTTCGATGTCGTCGACTACAGCAATCTGCAGCGGCAGGTGATTCACGGCACGCCGGACGTCGGTCGCTCGAAGCTGGAATCGGCCCGGGACACGCTGTCGTCCATCAACCCGGAGGTGAACCTCGACCTGCACGACATCGCCCTCTCGTCGAAGAACGCGCTTGACGTGCTGCGCGACTACGATGTCGTCATCGACGGGACCGACAACTTTCCGACCCGCTATCTCGTGAACGACGCGTGCGTCCTGCTGAGCAAGCCCAACTGCTATGGCAGCATTTTTCGCTTCGAGGGGCAGGCGTCGGTCTTCGCGGCGAAGGACGGACCCTGCTACCGCTGCCTCTATCCGGAGCCGCCGCCGCCGGGGCTCGTGCCGAGTTGCGCGGAGGGAGGCGTGCTCGGGATCCTGCCGGGCGTTGTCGGAACCATTCAGGCCACCGAGGCGGTCAAGCTGATTGTCGGCACCGGGGAGCCCTTGATCGGCCGTTTCATGATCTACGACGCGCTGAAGATGCGATTCCGCGAGATGAAGCTGCAGCGCGATCCGGAGTGTCCGGTGTGCGGCGACAACCCGACGGTGACCGAACTGATCGACTACGAGCAGTTCTGCGGAATCCGTCCCACGCCGGCTCAGCCGGCGGACGATGAAGTGACCGTCGAGCAGCTCAAGGCGCGCATCGACGCCAACGACGGCGTCTTCATCCTCGACGTGCGCAAGCCGCACGAGTACGAGATCTGTTCCATTCCCGGCTCGACGCTGATCCCGCTCGACGAAATCGAGCACCATCTGGACGAGTTGCGCCAGCCGCGAGAGATGATCGTCCACTGCAAGTCGGGCGCCCGCAGCGCCAAGGCGGTCAAGCTGCTCCGCGAGCACGGTATTGTGAATGCGTACAACCTGAAGGGCGGCATCCTCCGCTGGATCGACGTCGTCGATCAGTCTCTGCAGAAGTACTAGCATCCCGTGGTGAAACCCCCGCTCTCGGTGCTACGCAGGGTTTCACCACGGCCTGCCAGCGCGCCGTGGCGGCGCGGTTGAAGGCCGGCGGCGGGCGGACTAGAATGGCCCTGTTGCGGCAGGCCTGGGGGTAGCCGATGCTGCGTTTCTCCAAGAAGGCGGATTACGCGCTGATCGCACTGGCGGATCTCGCGTCGCGTCCGGAAGGTGCGTCGTCGAGCGCGCGGGAGATCGCCGAACGCTACAACATCCCCGTCGAGTTGATGGCGAAGGTGCTGCAACGGCTCGTCCGCATGGGGATGGTCGCCTCGCATCAGGGGACGCGCGGCGGTTATCACCTCGCGCGCGACGCCACCCGGATCTCGGTCGCCGACGTTATTCAGGGGATCGACGGACCGGTGCTGGTCACGGCCTGCTCCGACGAGGACGAGAGCTGCGATCAGTACGACAAGTGCAACGTGCGGGATCCGCTCTGGCGCCTGAAGGACCGGATCGTCCAGTCGCTCGCCGCCTTCACCGTGAACGAACTGGTGGAGGACGACGGGCCGGAGCCGCTGCCGGTGACACTCGTAACGCGCCGCCCGGACGAGACGGTCGGCAGCGCCGCCGCGGATCGTGCTCCCTGACCGGCGCGTAGCGGCGGGTGTTGATCGCGCGCAGGAACCACGCCATCCGACATAGCTGATAGCCTCGGTCTTCGCACGTCTTTCATCATGCAGGGCCAACCCGTCTACCTCGACCACCACGCGACGACGCCGGTCGATCCGCGCGTCGTGGAGGCGATGCTGCCGTTCTTCTCGGAGAAGTTCGGCAACGCGTCGAGCCGGCATCATCCGTTCGGTTGGGAGGCGCGTGACGCGGTGGCGGTGGCGCGGAAGGAAGTGGCGAGGGCAGTCGGTGCCGATCCGCGCGAGATCGTCTTCACCAGCGGCGCTACGGAATCGGACAACCTGGCGGTGCGCGGTGTCGTCACGGCGGACGAGCGGCGTCCGGTCCACGTCGTGACGATGACGACGGAGCACCACGCCATCCTGGATCCGTGCCGGCGCCTCGAACGGGAGGGAGCGGAAGTGACGTACGTGCCGCCCCTTCCGGACGGACTGTGCGACCCCGCGGCGGTCGCGGCGGCGCTCCGCCCGGACACGCGCCTGGTGTCGGTGATGGCGGCGAACAACGAGATCGGCGTCGTGCAGCCGATCGCGGAGATCGCGGAGCTGACGAAAGCGCGCGGCATCCCGCTGCACACCGACGCGGCGCAGGCGGTGGGCAAGATCCCGATCGATGTCGACGCGCTCGGCGTCGACCTGCTGTCGTTCACCGCGCACAAGTTCTGTGGTCCGAAGGGGATTGGCGCACTGTATGTCCGGCGCCGCCGGCCGCGGATCGCGCTCGCGCCGCTCGCCGACGGCGGCGGACAGGAAGGGGGCCTGCGGTCCGGCACCCTGAACGTCCCGGGGATCGTCGGCTTCGGGACTGCGGCCGCAATCGTGCGCGCGGAGCTGGCGGATGAAGCGCAACGGGTCGGGGCGATGCGGGACCGGCTGCTGGCCGGTCTGCGGGAACGGCTCGACGGCGTGACCGTCAACGGCTCGCTCGTAGCCCGCGTTCCCCACAACCTGAACGTCAGCTTCGACGGCATCGAAGGAGAATCGCTCCTCGTCGGGCTGGACGACATCGCGGTTTCGTCGGGCGCCGCCTGCACCACCGCCAACCCGGAGCCGTCGCACGTGCTGGCCGCGATCGGCGTCCCGGTCCGCCTCGCGCGGGCCTCGGTCCGCTTCGGGCTGGGCCGGACCACTACGGTGGACGAGATTGACTACGCGGTCGAGAAGGTGGCGAGCCTCGTGACGCGGCTGCGGCAACTCGCCCCGGTCGGCGTCAATCGACTAGACTGATGGGGCGGACGGTGGGTGAGGCGTCCGGGAGAGGGATGATCGAAATAACCCCGGCGGCGGAGAAGCGGATTCGCGACGCCATGGCGACCGAGGGAGCGGCCGGCGGCGGGCTGCGCGTCGGCGTTCGCGCGGGCGGTTGCTCCGGTTTCAGCTACCTGTTCGAATGGGAGAAGGCGCCCCGTCCAAACGACGAGGTGTTCGAAGCAGCGGGCGGGACGCGCATTTTTGTGGACCGGAAAAGCTACAAGTACCTGCGTGGGACCGTCCTCGACTGCGACCCGAACATGCTGGGCCAGTCACTGATCTTCCGCAACCCGAACGCGACGAGCGAGTGCGGCTGCGGACTGTCGTTCGACGTGTAGCCGTTTTCCTGGCTGCCCTGTCAAGGGCACGCCAG
Source organism: Acidobacteriota bacterium (assembly GCA_009838525.1). Classification (NCBI taxonomy): domain Bacteria; kingdom Pseudomonadati; phylum Acidobacteriota; species Acidobacteriota bacterium. The sequence goes on along the minus strand of VXRJ01000031.1, from coordinate 39,619 downwards.
CGCGGATCAACGTAACTCCGGCGCCGTCGGAGCGCCCGAATGGCCCCACGAACCGTAACCGTCCGCCCAGGGTCCTCCACGCAGGCGGACGCGCGCTCAGCCCGGCGCGCGGAATCGGGTTCGGCGTCACGCGACCGGCCGCTCGTGGTCGTTTCGAACCGCGAGCCATACCAGCACAGCCACCACCCGGACGGCTCGATCGTTGCGTCCCCGACCACGGGCGGCGTTGCCGTCGCGCTCGATGCCCTGATGCGGGAGCGCGGCGGTGTCTGGATCGCGCACGGCTCCGGCGACGCCGACCGCGAGGTGGTGGACGAGAACGACCGCGTCGGGGTGCCGACCGATCAGCCCGGCTACCTGCTGCGCCGGCTATGGCTTACTGAGGGCGAGGCGCTGCAGTACTACGAGGGGTTCTCGAACGAGGGACTCTGGCCGCTCTGCCATGAGGCCCACGTCCGTCCGGTCTTCCGCACGCCGGACTGGGAGGCCTACCAGCGGGTGAACGGGCGGTTCGCCGACGTCATCGAATCGGAACTGCCCGATCCCACGGTTCCCGTCTTCATTCAGGACTACCACCTCGCCCTGGTGGGCGCCAAGCTGCGCCGGCGCCAGCCCGGCGTGAAGACGGCGATCTTCTGGCACATTCCGTGGCCCAGCCCCGACCGGCTCAGGATTTGCCCCTGGCGGCGCGAGCTCCTCGATGGACTGCTGGGCAACGACCTGATCGCGTTTCAACTGGATCGCGACCGTCGCAACTTCCTGACCGCGGCGCGCGAGGATTTCGGCCTCGACGTTACGCGCAACACGGTGCGGCGGGGCAACCGGATCATCGCCGTGAAAGCGGTGCCGATCGGCGTCGACTACGACCGCATCCAGCAGATCACGCAGGATCCGACGCTCGACGAGGAAATGGCGCGGCTGCGGCAGGAGCTGGGGCTCGACACGCCGTACATCGGCATCGGCGTCGACCGGCTCGACTACACGAAGGGCGTGCTGGAGCGTCTCGAGGCGATCGAGCGGCTGTTCGAACAACGGGCCGACTTGCGGGACTCGCTGACCTTCGTGCAGATCGGCGTCCCGTCGCGGTCCAGCCTCCGGAGCTACGTGGACGTGGTGGAGGCGATCGACCGGAAGGTGGCGGATATCAACGCGCGTTACGGATCGGGCCGCGGCGCGATCCGCTACCGAAAGTCGGCGTTCCGCATCCGGCGGCTCGTCGCGCTCTACCGACTGGCCAACTTTTGCGTCGTCAGCTCGCTCCACGACGGCATGAACCTCGTGGCGAAGGAGTTCGTCGCGGCGCGGCAGGACGACGACGGCGCCCTGGTCCTGAGCGAGATGGCGGGCGCCGCCCAACAGTTGCACGACGCGCTGATCATCAACCCGTACGACGTCGACGGCTTCGCGGCCGCGATCGGTCAGGCCATCGACATGCCCCATGCCGAGCGTCGGCGCCGGATGCACGCGATGCGGCGCGTCGTTGCTGGCCGGAACATCTTCGGCTGGGCGTCGGACATCCTCCAGGACCTCGAGAGGCTCGACCCCCGTGCGCTCCCACCGCACCCCGGCCGGGCCGAGGGTAACGTCGAAAGGCTGATCGCGCGGAAGGTCCGCAACCGGGACGATCCGAAGTAGGCGCCCGCTACCTCGGGAGCACGCCCCGCAACAATCGCCTGCGGATACCATGGCAGCACCGTCAAGGCTGGCCTAGGTGGCGTGCTAGACTCGCCGAATGTCCCTCCTGTCGCACAGCATGCGCGCCTATTACCTGCCGCTCGCGGCGGGGATCGTGCTGGCGATGAGCGCGTTCATGCCATGGATGCTGATCGGCGACCGGGGCATCGGCGGCCTCCCCAGCGTCGCCGGCTTCTGGGTGCTCGGCCTGGGCCTGCTGTCGGCGCTCCTGGCGACCCTTAGCGTCATCACCCGCAAGAACTCGCGGCATCCGTTGCTCGTCGTCGGCCTCACCGCGTTCGCCATCGTCCTGCTTAGCGAGCAGTGGATGGAACGCACCACCGCAGATCAGATCTGGGCGCAGTCGCAGGCGCAGGCAATCGTCTCGGGCACCGGCGCCACCGTAACGCTGCCCGATCCGACGATGGCGCCTGGCGCCTATCTGGCCCTCGGCGCCGCGACCGTCATCGTGCTTTTCGGCATGACGATTGTTGTCCGGCGGGTGTCGACTCCGTACGCGGTTGGGGAGGACGACGACGTCTGAGCCTTCGGGCCAGCCGGCCCCCGTGGAAGGGGGCCTCTGGATTCTCTTACGGCCCTTTGCTCGCGTTTCGGGAACGGTGCTATAACCTGCACAGTGTGGGCCAGACTGCGTGCCGCCGGGCTGGACGACGTCGCCGACCGGGTCGATGCCGGTAAACGGCTGACGCTCGACGACGGCATCCGGCTGTTCGCGGCCCCCGACCTTTTCGCGGTCGGCTGGCTTGCCAACCGCGAGCGCGAGCTGCGCCACGGCGCGCGGACCTACTTCAACCACAACATCCGCCTCGAGGCGACCAACGTCTGCGTCGCGAGCTGTCTGTTCTGCGCCTTCGCGCGGCTGCAGCCCGGCGACGCCGGCGCGTACACGATGAGCCTGGAGCAGGCGTGGGACAAGCTGCGCGAGCGGTCGGACCAGGCGCTGACCGAGGTGCACGTCGTCAACGGCCTGCACCCGGATCTGCCCTGGGACTACTACCTGGAGCTGCTGCGCGGCTTCAAGCGGATCCGCCCCGACATCCACCTGAAGTGCTTCACGGCCATCGAGATCGCCTTTTTCTCGGAGCTCTACGGCAAGACCGACGAGGAAGTGCTGCGCGAGTTGATGGAGGCCGGGCTCGACTCACTGCCGGGGGGCGGGGCGGAGGTCTTCGCCGAGCGGGTTCGCCGCAAGATCTGTCACGACAAGGCGGATGCCGATCGCTACCTGGCAATCCACCGCCTCGCGCACGGCCTCGGAATGCGCTCGAACGTCACCATGCTCTACGGCCACATCGAGACGGACGAAGAGCGGGTCGATCACATGCTGCGGACTCGGGCGTTGCAGGACGAGACGGCCGGCGTGCAGGCGTTCATCCCGCTGGCGTTCCATCCGGACAACAACCAGATGCGGAAGCTGCCGGCGCCGACCGCGGCCGACACGCTACGCGTGCATGCGGTCGCCCGGCTCATGCTCGACAACGTTCCGCACGTCAAGGCGTTCTGGATCGCGACGGGCGTCGACGTTGCCCAGACGTCGCTTTGGTTCGGTGTCGACGATCTCGACGGCACGGTTCAGGAGGAGCGGATCTACCACATGGCGGGGGCCCGCACGCCGGAGGCGATGACGCCCGATCAGATCAGCCATCTGATTCGCACCGCCGGGCGTGAGCCGGTGGAGCGCGACACGTTCTACAACGTCGTCCAGCGTCCACCGGCCGAGCGGTAGTGGTCAAGTTTGAAGTCAGGCGGCCTGCCTGGCTTCGCGTTCTTCGAGCAGGGTGACGACGTCGCGGATGGTCCAGAGGCGGCGGCTCACTCCGGCGCGCATGGCCGGGGTGCAGCGCAGGGAGCCGTGGATCCGGACGAAGTTGTAGTGCATGAAGTGCAGGGCGACGGCGTGGGCGAGGTTCTCGACCTTCTTCGAGAAAGCGTTGGTGCGTCGGGTGTAGCGTCGGATCTGCATGCGCATGGTGAGGTTCTGGCGCTCGATGTAGCTGGTCGAGATGTGGGCGTGGTCGGGGTCGCCGCTGTGCACCTGGGGGTGGCTTTTCCCGTCGTTCTTGGCGGTCTGCGCATAGTCGACGCGTCGGCCGAAGGCGAACCGGACGGCCTCGGCGTAGGGCGGGAAAGCGTCGGTGCTGATCTGCGGGGGTTCGAGGAGTCTGCCGGCGAGGTCGAGCATGAATTCACGGGTGGTGTCGGCGTCGCGCGGTCCGATCAGCCAGGCGGGGACGAGCTTGGTGTCGGCGTCGATCGCTACGAACGTCCAGACGTCTCCGTATCCGAAGGTGTCGCGCTTGCTCGCGGGGACGTTCTTCGCCTTGGCGTAGCAGTACTGCCACAGCTCATCGCACTGGATCCGGCGGCAACGCAGGTTCCGGAGCGTTTCGTCCTGGTAGCTCGAGCAGATCGGTCCGAGGTCCTCCAGCAGCTTGAGGACGGCCGGCTTCGAGACTCCGGTCAACCGGGCGGTGGAGCGGATGCTGTTGCCTTCAACGAGAGCGGCGATCACGCTGCCGCGGCGGTCGGTGGACAGGCGGTTCATGGTGGGGCCTCGGGATCATCTTCGGAGGTTGCGGCGGATCTGGCGGTTGCGCGGGCTGTCGCAGGAGCGGGTGGCTGCGCTCGAGGTGGTGGTCCGTCGTCAATGTGAACCGGACGCGGCCGTCGGGGTTGACGTCGCGCGGGGTGGTGGGCGTATGCTTAGACACAGCTGTCCTCCTGGGGCAGCTCGTCGGGTTGCCTCCGACGTAAAGCCGCCCGTTAGAACGCCTCGGCATCATGCCGGGGCGTTTGCCTGTACGAGGGCGATTCTAAGGCTCGACAGCCACGTAGTCGAGCAGCATGTCCGCGCGTCCGTCCGCCGGGTAGAACCGGGCTTCGATGTAGCTGTCGTCCGCGAACGTCCATCGCACAAGAACATCTTCGCCACGGCGCTCGCTGGTCGGGGCGACTTGGCTCTCCGCCGGCATCTGCGCGTAGAACTGGTTGATCGTGGTCTGGTCCAGTCGCGCGGCGATCACGGTTTCCGCCCACTGATCCGCCAGCGTGGGAGCGGCTTCCGGCTGCGGTTCCGGCTGCACTGCCGCTACCTGTGTTGCTTCTGGTGTGGCTGGCTCGCCGCCGAAGATGGCAGCCAGGGCGACGATGGCGATGATGCCAGCGAGGGGAATGGCGACGACTCCGGCGGCGGTGTAGGCAACGATGCGGACGATGCGCGTCATGGTGACCTCCTCCGGCTCGCGACCGGAATTGGTCACCGGGCCGGATGCCACTCAATGCTGCACGTGTCGGTGCGTGCGGATCCGCCTGATTCCCCGCGGTGCGGGTGTTCTATTCAGCGGCGACCCGATGTCGGGCCGACACGTCTGATTACAGCAGCGAGTGGCGTTCGCATCGTAACAGGAAAAACCGGGCGGTGGAGCTAGTCGTTACCGGCGGGGTCGTCTGGCGGGTCGGCGGGGCGTTTCTTCTTGGGCGGCGCCGGGGGTTCCTGGGGCGGCTCTCCGGACAGCCGGATCGCACCCTGCAGGAGGGCGTGGGCGAGGCGGTTCGGGTCGCGTGGCGGGCGCTTCACGTCGGATCGAGCATATCCGGGGCCGCGGCGGGGGGCAAAACTGACCACTGCCGGCCGAGCCCCTTTTGTCGCTGACGTGATACGCTAAATCTGTGAGCGCGGGCCGTCCGCGCTTTTTTGTTGTCCGCTGCTTGAGAAAAATTTCACAAGCGGGGCCGTGAAAGGGTAGTCGGGGATGGATGTCGCGCTACTGACGGAATTCGAGAAGACGCAGGTCGCCGAGCGCCAGCCGCTGCCGGATCGCTACCTTGGGCTGTCGGACGACGAGATGGCGGAGCGCATCGCGCAGGCGAAGGCGGACCTCGGTTCGCGGCTGCTCATCCTGGGTCACCACTATCAGCGCGACGAGGTGATCCGGTTCGCCGACTACACGGGCGATTCGTTCCGTTTGGCGGGGCAGGCGGCAAAGTGCGACGACGCGGACTACATCGTTTTTTGCGGCGTCCACTTCATGGCGGAGAGCGCCGATGTCCTGAGCGCGCCGAACCAGCAGGTGGTGCTTCCCGACCTGGCGGCTGGCTGCTCGCTGGCCGACATGGCGGCGGCGGATGAAGTGGAAGTCTGCTGGGAAGAGCTCAACGCGATGGGCGCGACCGATGTCGTGCCGGTGACGTACATCAACTCCGCGGCGGCCATCAAGGCGTTCTGCGGCGAGCGGGGCGGCGTCGTCTGCACCTCCGGCAACGCGCGGCCGACCCTCGAATGGGCCTGGGCGCACGGCCGGCAGGTCCTCTTCCTGCCGGATCAGCACCTCGGACGCAACACGGCCTACGCTATGGGCGTCCCGCTCGATCAGATGGTCGTCTGGGATCCGGAGCTGCCCAACGGCGGCGTCCAGCCTGACGCGCTTCGCGCCGCGCGGCTGATTCTGTGGAAGGGACACTGCTCGGTCCACGAGCGATTCACGGTCGCCCAGGTGGAGCAGGTGCGGCGCCGGTATCCCGACGTGCGCGTGATCGTTCATCCGGAATGCTCATGGGACGTCGTGCAGGCGGCGGACGAGAGCGGTTCGACGGAACGGATCATCCGGACGATCACGGCGAGTCCGCCCGGGTCGATCTGGGCGGTCGGGACCGAGGTCCACCTGGTCAACCGCCTCGCGGCGGAGCTCGCACCGGAACGCACGGTACTCACCCTCGACCCGATCGGCTGCCTCTGTTCGACAATGTTCCGGGTCTCTCCCAATCACCTGCTCTGGGTGTTGGAGGGGCTGCGCGAGGGCGCCGTCCACAACCGCATCACGGTGCCCGACACGGAGGCCCGCTGGGCCCGGGCGGCGCTCGACCGGATGCTGGAGATCCACTAGGATCTACGGTTCAGTCACCACTCACCGAACCCGCTCGGGAGACCACCGGACCCTATACGACAGTCAAGGAGCACGAACGTCATGGCCCACGAACTGCCGGCTTTGCCGTACGACTACCGCGCGCTCGAGCCGCACATCGACGCACGCACGATGGAGATCCATCACACCAAGCACCACAACACCTACGTCACGAAGCTGAACGGCGCCATCGCCTCGCATCCCGATCTGGCCGACAAGGGTGTGGACGAGCTGATCGCCGACCTCGCCGCCCTGCCGGAGGCGATCCGGACCGCGGTTCGCAACAACGGCGGCGGCCATTCCAACCACACGATGTTCTGGCAGGTGATGGGGCCGAACGGCGGCGGGGCGCCGACGGGCAACGCCGCGAACGCTATCGACGCCGCGTTCGGATCGTTCGACACCTTCAAGGAGCAGTTCGCGGCGGCGGGGGCCGGCCGGTTCGGCAGCGGCTGGGTCTGGCTGATCAACCGTGGCGGCTCGCTCAGCATCGAGAGTTCGCCGAATCAGGACAGCCCGATCATGGAAGGGAAATCGGCCATCCTCGGCCTCGACGTCTGGGAGCACGCCTACTACCTGAAGTACCAGAACCGCCGCCCTGACTACATCAACGCCTGGTTCAACACGATCAACTGGAACGAGGTGAACCGGAGACTCGGCTAGGCGCCGTTCTCGGTGCTACGCGGGTCTCGCCACGGGCTGCCAGCTTCCGGGGGGCGGGATGGCTTCGGTCCTGTTTCTGTTTCTCGCCCACCTCGGCATCGGCATCGCGGCCTCGCTGCTTCTCATCTCGCGGGCGGCCGGGGTGCAGTTCTTCCGGTTCAACGCCGGGCTGGCGTCGATCCTGCTGCTGATCGCGTTCGCCTTCCGGCCGGAGGCGCCGGCGGAGACGTTTCTGGCATCGGCCGGATGGTGGGCGCTCGTGATTGCGACGGGCGCGCTGCTCGTCTACTGGGCCAGCATCGGGCGCGCCCTGGCGGCCCTTCGGGCGCCGCTGCTCTGGACCACACTGATCGGCGGCCTCGTCGCGATGGTCATCCAGGCGGCGGAGTGGGCGGCGGTGGAGGCGGGACCGCCGGCCCTGCTCACGGCGGTCAGCTTCGCGTCGTCCGCAGCGCTGCTGGGCGGGAGCTGCACGGCGATGATCCTCGGCCACTGGTACCTGGTGCTGCCGTCCATGGACGTGGAGCTGCTGAAGGGAATCGTGAAGTTCCACATCGGATCCACGCTTGCGCGAATCGCGGTCGTAGCAGCCGTGGTCGCCGTCGCCTTCGCCACGTGGCAGGCGCCGTCCGGCGCCGGCTTCGATCGCTACGTGCTGTCGCTGGAGGGGGTCTTCTTCTGGCAGCGCGTGCTGTTCGGGCTGGCCGGTCCCCTCGTGCTGGCGTACCTCACCTGGGAGACGGCCAAGATCCAGTCGACGCAGTCGGCCACCGGCATCCTCTACGTCGACTTCTTCACCGTCATCGTCGGTGAGGTGCTGGCCAAGTACCTGCTCGTGTCGCAGCGGGTCCCGCTATGACGGTCACGGTCGTCTGTCCCGACTGCGAGAGCCACCTTCCGGTTGCGGCCGCCGAGGCGCCCACCGCGATTCAGTGCGGCAAATGCGAGCGGGCCATCGCTCTCAACGTGACGGAAACCGTCCGCGAGGGGGCTGGGGTGGATCGGTGCCCCGTCTGCGAAGGCTCCGACTTCTACCGCCGCAAGGACTTCGACCCGAAGCTGGGTCTCGCCGTCATCATCACCGGCGCCCTCATCAGCGCCGGTTTCTACTGGTTCGGCCTCGACCTGATCGCCTACAGCGTGCTGGGCGCCGCCGCGCTGCTCGATCTCATCGTCTACGGCCGCCTCAAGGACATCACTGTCTGCTACCGGTGCCACACCGAGTTCCGCGGAGAGCGGGCTCCCACCGCCGACATTTTCGACCTGCACACCGCCGACGTGCTGGAACTCGAATGGGCTCGCCGGCTCGGCAAGCGGTAGTTGTGAAGGTGAGAAACGGGTGTTTGGCGCGCCCTGCAGGATTCGAACCTGCGGCCTCCTGGTTCGTAGCCAGACGCTCTATCCAGCTGAGCTAAGGGCGCACTTCTAGAATCAATGATATCTCACCGAGACTCCGAGTCCGCTGCGAGATCAGGCGGGTTCCAGAGTATGCTAGTCCACTGTCATCGAGACGTGTGCGTCTGAACGCGAAGGATCTGGAATCGTGGGTGCCACGTGCCGTCAATGAGGCGTAGGAGGATCGCTGTGAGATTCATTCAGCCGCTTGTTGTCCTGCTGTTGGGGGCCTTGCTGTTGCCCGGCGCCGCCGTCGCGCAGTCCGCCGACCCGGAAGAGCCGACATTTGCGAACGATGTCGCACCGATTCTGTATGAATCGTGCGTCAATTGTCACCGGCCGGGCGAGATCGCGCCGATGTCGTTGATCAGCTACCAGGAAGTGCGACCGTGGGCGCGGTCCATCAAGAACAAGGTCGAGACACGCGCCATGCCGCCGTGGCATCTCGATCGCCATATCGGGATTCAGAAATTCAAGAACGACCCATCGCTCACTGATGCGCAAATCGCCACGATCGTGAGGTGGGTCGACAACGGGGCGCCGCAGGGCAACCCGGCCGACACGCCGACGCCCCCGGAATTCGCGCCAGCGGACGCCTGGCAGATCGGTGAGCCCGACCTGGTCGTCCGGTTCCCGGACTACACGGTCCCGGCGGCGGGTCCAGACCTCTTCGGAAACCTGTTCGAGGACTTCGATCTCGAAGAGGATCGCTACATCACGTCGATCCAGACTCGGCCGGTTGGCGATCTCTCGCGCCAGGTCGTGCACCATGCGCTGTCGTATGCCGTCGAGCAGAACGAAGAGGGCGAATCAATGGGAGGCGGCATCTTCCTCGTCGAGTATGCGTCCGGGAAGCAGGCGGAGATTTACCCGCCCGACTCCGGTCTCCTCCTGCCGGGCGGCACTGAAGCGAGACTGAGCTACCACCTCCATTCCATAGGTGAAGAGGTCGACGCGCAGATGGAGCTCGGGATCAATTTCCTTCCGAAGGGGACGGAACCGAAACACATCCGGTACTCGAAGCAACTCGGAGGCTCGCAGGGACAGGTCATCGGCGTCCTCGACATCCCGGCCGGTGAAATAGCACGGTCCGACGGTTATACGCGGTTCAACAAGGCGGCGCGAATCACTATGTTCCAGCCGCACATGCATATGTTGGGCATCTACCAGTGCATTGAGTTCATCTACCCGACCCAACCGGTCAAGGCGGAGACGGTGAACTGCGCGAGTTTCGACTACAACTGGCACCTGAACTACAACTACGCGGACGATACGGCGCCGCTCATTCCGGCCGGGACGATCCTGCATGTGACCAGTTGGCACGACAACTCGGCGGCCAACCGCGCCAACCTCGATCCCAGCAACTGGGTTGGCAGCGGTCAGCGCACCATCGACGAAATGGGATTTGCCTGGATCGGCTGGTACGATCTGACCGACGAGGAATACGAGGCGGAGCTGGCGGAGAGAGAGGCGGCGCGAAGCAAGACGAACGACTAGCGCCGGCGCCGCCTCACGAGGATACGCATGTCGAAACAGTTCAGGTGGGTCGGGGCCTTGTTCACGGTCGCGCTGGTTCTGGGGTCTTCCCCCCGAGGCCTCGCCCAAGCGGATCCGCAGAACTACCTCTTCAATTCGGGACAGACGATCCAGCCCTTCTTCGCAGGCTGGGCTCACAACCCCGACAGCGGCTACGAGATGCACTTCGGCTATCTGAACCGGAACTACGTCGACGAACAGCACGTCCCGATTGGCCCGAACAACCGGTTCGAGTCGGGCGAAGCGGACCGAGGCCAGCCGACGTTCTTCTATCCCCGCGTCAATCGTCGGGTGTTCAGCGTCACGGTCCCGGCCGATTTTGGTGAGGAGGAGGAGCTCGTCTGGACCGTGACGGTCGGCGACGAGACCCATCGGGCGGTCGGGTGGCTCCAGCCCGAGTGGGAGATCGACCCGAATCCTCTTGCCCGATTCGTCGGCGGGGAATTGGCCGCTAACCAGGCGCCGACGCTGGCTGTCGATGTCCCGCGATCGGTCAGCCTCCGCGGCTCGCTCACCATGACTGCCACGGTGACCGATGACGGGCTGCCCCCACCGCGCGAGCGGAGGCGCGGGGGCAGCAACGTGTTGCCGACGTTCGAACCGGAAGGCCCGCGGCTGCCGGTGAATGTCCCGCAGATTCAACCGGAGAATCGGCTCCGTCCAACGCGCGCGGAAGTGGGCCGGCTCACGGTGATCTGGACCCAGTGGCGGGGGCCGACCGGTGTGGCACTCGACGTCCAGGGCGAACCCGGGGCCGACCAGGCGACGGTGACCGCAGCGTTCGAGTCGCCGGGCGACTATGTGTTCCGCGTCCAGGCGTCCGACGGCCTCGCGACGGTGACCGAAGACATCGCCGTTACCGTTCGTTGACCGGGGCGCGCGCAAGGATTGCCCTCCATTCCCACGTTGCCCTCGCGGCGGCGCAGGCAGACCCGGGACGTCGTGTTGCTTGCCGGTACGCTGGCCGTTGCGGCGGCGCCGCTCGGTCATCGGACGGGACTACTGCCGGCCGGCGGGGCGTTGGGGCTGGTGGCGGTCGCCCTTCTGCCGTTGCTCTGGGTGCTGGCCGCTGGCCTGTTGAGGCTGGCGCGTGGCGGGCTGGAACAGCTCGATCTGCGAAACGGTGCTGGACTGGTCCTGGCGGCAGGGGCCAGCGCGATACCCATCGCAACGGTGGTCCTGTCCATCGGCGCCCCGGCAATCCACGACATCACCACCGACACGGAAGATCCGCCTCGCTTCGAGGCCATCGTCGCAGCGCGCGGCAGCGCGTCGAATCCGATCGAATACCGGGGACCGGCGCTCGCGGCAACCCAGCGCGCGGCGTACCCCGATATTCAACCGCTGATCGTCGCCGGGAATCCCGGTGATCTGGCCGACGTTGCCCTTGCCGTGGCGAGAGAGCTCGGGTGGCAGGTTGTCGCGGCGGAGCCCTTCGGTTCGGAGGAAATACGCGACACCGGCCGGGGTAGCCGGCGCGCTTCCGAGCAGTACCGCGACGTAGTGATCGAGGCGACCGCCACGACCTTCTGGTTCGGCTTCAGGGACGACGTGGTGGTGCGGTTGCGCAGCGCCGACGGCGTACCTGGCGCGACGACGGTGGACGTCCGGTCGATCTCGCGCGTCGGCATCGGCGACCTCGGCGCCAACGCCGCTCGTATCCGGGAGTTCCTCGACCGGCTCGAGGCCGCCGTCGGCTAAGCGCCGCTGCCGATAGAGGACAGCGGGGCACCCATCGAGTGGGTCGTCAGGACGACCCGGCGCTGACCTGGGCCCAGGCCTTCGCGGCTGGCGCTCCGGTGGTCGGTGGGAAGGGCTGGAACCTTGCCCGACTCGCGCGGTACGGCTTTGCTGTGCCGTCCGGCGGCGTTGTGGCCGCTTCGGTCTACGCTGACCTGTTCCGGGCGCCGGACGTGGCTGCGCTGGTGCTGCCGCTGACGACGGTGACCCCGGACGAAATCGGCGACGAAGAGGTTCAGGCGCGTCTTGCCGCACTCCGCGACCGCGTCATCCGCGAGGGCCTTCCCTCGGTCACGCGCGCGGCGGTGGGCCGGTTCCTGCGTCAGGCCGGCCTGGAGGATCGGCCGGTCGCTGTCCGTTCGTCCGCCGTCGCGGAGGACGGCGCCGATACGGCGTTCGCCGGCGTCCACGAGAGCTACCTCGGCGTGACCGGGCTCGACGCGGTGTGTGCGGCCGTGTCGCGCTGCTTCGCCTCGCTATGGACCCCGCATGCCGTCGCCTATCGGCGGCGCATGGGCGTGGCCGACGACGCCACCCCGTGCGCGGTGGTGATCTGCAAGATGGTGGGCGATCCCCACGACGGCCCGCGGGCGGCCGGCGTTGCCTTTTCGTGCGAGCCGGTCACCGGCGAGCGGCAGGTCGTGACCGTCGAGCTGGCGGCGGGCCTGGGCGACGCCGTCGTCCAGGGAGCTGTCGCGCCGCAACGGTACGCGGTTCGCCGGTCCGGTCCGGACACCGAGATCGCCCGGCTGGACGAGACGGGCGGCGCTCCCATCCTCGACCGCCGGGAGATAGAAGCGCTCGCCGGCGACATCGTACGGGTCCACTGGGCCCTCGGCGACGGGGACACGCCGCAGGACGTGGAGTGGGCCTACGACGGCCGGACGTTCTGGATGCTCCAGTCCCGGCCAGTCACCCGGCTGCCCCGCTGGACCTTCCCCGGCGTTCCCACCGGGACGACGACCTGGTCGGATGCCAACATTCGCGACTCGCTTCCCCGGCCCCTGACGATGGCGACCTGGTCGTTGCTGGACCCGACCGCGCAAGCGATCGTGTACGCGTCGGCCCAGGCCGTCCAGTACCCGCTGCCACGTGGCATGCAGGTGCTGCGCCGGTTCGGCGGGCGCCCCTATTTTGATCTCGACAGCCTGCAATGGAGCTTCTACGACTCGGTTGGCATTGCGCCGGCCGACACGAACCGCGCCCTGGGCGGTTTCCAGCCGGAGATCCCGGTGCCGAAGGGGCACCCGCTCCTCGGCCGGGCCGGCCTCGCCCGCGTGTGGCGCCGGCTGCGGATGGCGCGCCGCCTCTTGCGGTTCGAACGGGACGCCCCCCCGCAGATCGACGCGATGATCGCACGAGCCCGGGAGAGCCGCTCGGCGGATCTCTCGACCCTGAGCGACGACGCGCTTGGGGCCCGCTTCCGGGATCTGCAGTCGCTGGGTGTCACGTATCAACCGGTCGTGCAGCTCGCCGCTTCCTACTATGGGGGTTGGGTGAAGCTGATGGAGGACGTCCTCGGACTGGCCTCCCGCCATGAAGTAAGGCCGCTCGTTACCCGTCTCCTGGCGGCGTCGGGTGACGTCGCCAGTGCGGAGCATGGGTATAGCGTGAGCGAGCTCGCAGAGAGCGCCGCCGGAGACTCGGCCGCGCTGGCCGCCCTGAAGGACCCTGATCCGTTCGCCTGGCGTGAGCTGCCGGCGGATGCCCCGTTCCGCGTCGCGATGCAGGCCTACCTGGATCGGTACGGTCACCGGGCGGTCTTCGAGGTGGAGATGGCCAGCCCCCGCTGGGCGGATGATCCGCGTTACGTGCTCGAGCAGGTGCGTTTCCACCTCGACCATCCGCCATCGCGTGACCTCCGGTCGCACGCGACCGACGTGCGGCGGCAGGCGGAAACGGATCTGGCGACGGTCCATGTCTGCCTCCGGCCGATCGCTCGGCGGATACTGGCTCGCGCCCGACGGGGCGCCGCGCTGCGCGAGAACGCCAAGTCGGGGGTGGCGGCGGCCGTTGCACTCCACCGGCAGATTCTGCTCGAGGTGGGGCAGCGCATGCAGGCCGCCGGCCGCATCGCCTCCGCGGACGACGTCTTTCACCTCAGCCTCTTCGAGATCGAAGCGTGGTTGAAGAAAACCTGGGACGGGCTCGGCGCGGCCGCCCTGGTCGGCGACCGCCGGGCAAGCCTTGCCGCCCAACAGGAACTGGAGCTTCCCGGCGTGATCAGGGACCCGCCTTCAGCGGGGCTGAGTGCGCCCGCCCGGTCGCCCGAGGCCCCGAGGCCCACACTGGACGGCGACGCATGGCCGGGCATCGCGGCGGCGCCGGGTGCGGCCGAGGGCGTCGCATGCGTGCTGCGCACGCCCCATGACGGCAGCCGGATGCGGCGGAACGACGTGTTGGTGGCGCCCTCCACGGACCCTGGCTGGACGCCGTTGTTCCTGCGCGCCTCCGCGATCGTCATGGAGACCGGCGGCTACCTGTCGCACGGCGCCGTCGTGGCCCGCGAGTTCGGGCTGCCGGCGGTGGTCAACGTGCGGGATGCCATGCGCGCGATCGCGAACGGCGACCGGCTCCGGGTGGATGGCAACGCCGGCCGGGTCACCCGGATCGAGCACGCGCGGCCCACCGGCGGCGGGTTAGCCGCTCTCAACGCCCGTGTTAGCATGAACTCGTGCTCGCTACCCACCCGATCAACTCGCCGTTAGCCGGCACCGACCCTTCGGTCTAGACAGGCCGGCGGGATCACTGATGACACTTGGCAGCCCGCCGCCGACAGGCAGGCGAGTCCAGTGGAACACGGCGCGTACATCCATGCTGAGGCTACGGATTGTGCAGGACGGTCCGCGCGCCGACGCTTGGCGTCGTCGGCGTCGCGGTACTTGTTGAGGGCCGCAGCAATGTCGTCACTGCGATTCAAGGGTAGAGCGTTCGTCGAGAACCACCACCTGGCCGTCCCGTTCCACGAGCTGAAGCCGGTTCGCGGTAAGGGACTGAGCCGGAAGGCGAGCCTGCACGACAACCTGATCGTCGAGGGGGACAACCTGGCCGCGTTGAAGGCGCTGCTGCCGACGTATCACGGCAACGTGAAGTGCATCTACATCGATCCGCCGTACAACACCGGCAACGAGAAGTGGCACTACAACGACCGCGTCAACTCTCCCATGATGCGCGAATGGCTGGGCAAGGTCGTGGACCGGGAGGATCTCACGCGCCACGACAAGTGGTGCTGCATGATGCTGCCCCGCCTGAAGCTGCTGCGCGAATTGCTCTCGGACGATGGCGCGATCTTTATTTCCATCGACGACAACGAGGTGCACCGGCTGCGTTCCCTCATGGACGAAGTGTTCGGTGAAGAGAACTTCGTCGCGACCGCGGTCTGGCAGAAGATCTTCTCGCCCAAGAACACGGCAAAGTACTTTTCTGAAGATCACGATTTCATCCTGGTCTACGCGCGAGACATCGAACGCTGGGCGCCGAATCTGTTGAAGCGCGGCGAGTCAGCGGTGGATCGGTACAAGAACCTCGACGACGACCCGCGTGGACCGTGGTCGTCGAGCGACCTGACTGCTCGCAACTACTACAGTCAAGGCACGTACGAAGTCACGAGTCCTTCCGGCAAGAAATTCAGGCCTTCGGTCGGGAACTACTTCCGGGTATCTCCGAATAGATTCACCGACCTGGATGCGGACGGACGGATTTGGTGGGGGCCGGATGGAGACAGCATGCCTCGGCTCAAGCGATACCTGTCGGAGGTCAAGCAGGGAGTTGTACCGCAGACGCTGTGGCTCCATTCTGACGTGGGCCATACACAGGACGCGAAGAAGGAACTCGTCTCCGTGCTGGATTTCGAGAAGTCGGAAGACGTGTTCAACACCGTCAAGCCCACCAGCTTGATCAGGCGCATTCTTCAGGTTGCCACCGACAAGGACTCCATCGTACTCGACTCCTTCGCCGGTTCTGGCACCACCGCACACGCGGTATTGGCTCAGAACAAGGAGGACGGAGGCAATCGTCGTTTCGTGCTGATTGAGTGCGAGAGCTACGTGGATTCGATCACTGCTGAACGAGTGCGGCGCGTCGTCAAGGGGGTTCCGGGTGCAAAGGACCCCGCCCTCAAGGCCGGGCTGGGCGGCACATTCAGTTATTTCAAGCTCGGTGCGCCCATGCGACAGCAGTCCCTGCTGGACGCAACCGCCCTGCCGGCCTACGAGACGCTTGCCGCCTATGTGTTTTTCACGGCGACCGGTGAGGAATTCGAAGAGGGACAGATCGAGAAGGAGCGCTGGTTCATCGGCCGAAGCCGACTGTACGACGTGTTCCTGATCTACGAACCGGATGTCGAGCAGCTCAAGAACCTTGCGCTGTCGCTCGACTTCGCCCGCGGACTTCCACCGTACCAAGATGGGCGGCGGCGGTTGGTCTTCGCTCCGACGAAGTATCTCGACGAGGACTTCCTGAACGAATACCGCATCACGTTTCAGCAGCTTCCGTTCGAAGTGTACGAAACGGTGGCGCAGACGGCGAAGAGACGCTCTCAAGGCGCTGCCACATGATCCTGAAGGAGTACCAGAAGCGCGCGCTGAACTCGGTCAGCGAGTTTCTCCAACGGTTGGCCGAGTGGCGCGCGAAACAGGCGAAGGTTCTGGAGGCGGACCCCGATACGACGTTCGACTGGGTGAGCCGCGCCTGGGAGGCGACCGTCCCGGCGCGCCCGTATCTTCCTCGGCGGAACGGCCTCGGCGAGCCGCTGCCGGCGTTCTGCCTCAAGATTCCCACCGGCGGGGGCAAGACGCTGCTCGCGACGAAGATCATCGATCTGGCCAACGTCCACTATCGACGGGACCCGCACGGGTTGGTGCTGTGGGTTGTGCCGACGACGCAGATCTACAACCAGACGCTCAGGGCACTGAAGGACCGCGGCCATCCGTACCGCCAGCAGGTCGATCTGGCGTCGGGCGGCCGCACGCTGGTGCTGGAGAAGACCAGCGGCTTCAGTCCCCGCGACGTGGCGGATAACCTCTGCATCCTGCTCCTGATGCTGCCGTCGGCCAATCGCGAAACCAAGGCCCAGCTCCGCATGTTCCGTGATAGCGGCGGCTTCGACCGTTTCTTTCCTGCCGAGGATGACGTCCAGGGCCAGCAGGCGTTCCTGAAGCGGACGCCGAATCTCGACACCTTCGAACAGGAGGGTGATTTCTGGGGACGGCAGGTCAAGACCTCGCTCGGCAACACGCTCCGCGTGCTGCGCCCCCTGATCGTGCTCGACGAAGGACACAAGGCCTACAGCCGCAACGCAAAGGCGACGCTGGAGGGGTTCAATCCGTGCCTGATCGTTGAATTGTCGGCCACGCCGCCGACGGGCGCGAACGTCCTGATCAACATCAGTGGTCAAGACCTGAACAAGGAGGAAATGATCAAGCTCGACCTCCGCATCCGGAACCTGGCGAGCACGAGCTGGAAGGACACGTTGCTGGCGTCCATCGAGCACCGCCAGCGTCTGGAGGTGGAAGCCCGGCGGTACGAGGCCGACACGGGCGAGTACATCCGACCCATCTGCCTGGTGCAGGTCGAACGCACGGGCCGCGACCAGCGACGGACCGGCGTCGTGCACGCCGAGGATGTCAGGGAGTACCTGCTGCACCATCCGGACATCGCCCGGAATCAGGTCGCCGTCAAGACGAGCCAGAAGGACGAACTGAAGGAAGTGGACGAGGTCGGCGGCCTGATGTCGCGCGATTGCCCCATCCGGTTCATCATCACGAAGCAGGCGCTGCAGGAGGGCTGGGACTGCGCCTTCGCCTACGTGCTGACCATCCTGACGAATCCCGGCTCGAAGAGCGCGCTAACGCAGCTTGTCGGCCGGATTCTCCGGCAGCCGCGCGCGAAGAAGACGCGTGTCGCGTGGCTGGACGAGAGCTACGTCTTCTGCTTCCAGCGCCGCGGGAACGAGTTGTTGAAGGAAGTCCGGCGGGGCTTCGGACTGGAGGGGTTGGGCGACCTTCAGGGCCGGGTCGTGCAGGCGGCCGACGGACCCTTGGAGGCGAACGAACGCACCGTCCGCCAGCGCGAACGGTACCGCAAGGCGACAGAGGACCTTGTACTGCCCGCGTTCATGGTCAAGGACGGGAAGGAATGGCGCCTCGTGCACTACGAGGCCGATATCTTGTCGCGCACGCGATGGGACGACGTGAACCTCCAGGGGCTGTTGGATCTTCCGCTGGGCGACGAGATCCGGCGCGATACGGAGTTGCGCGCCGGCCTCGGAACCGTGCCGCTGACCGCCGATACGGCTCCCGCGGCGGGGTGGACGCCCGCCGGCGGGGAGCCCACCGCGGACTATGCCTTCGCCGCCAGTCACCTGTTGGACGTCATGCCCAATCCGTGGCGAGGTTACGAGCTGATTCGGCGCACGTTCGATGCGCTGATCGAGAAGTATCCCCGCGAGCAGGTGGTGGGAAGCTACGTGTTTGTGCTCGACGAACTGCACAAGCACCTGGTGGGCGAACGCGATCGATTGGCGCGGGGCGTGTTCAAGGGGCTACTCGATGACGGGACGATGCGGTTCGTTGTCGTTACCCGCGACCTGGGTTTCAACCGTCTTCCACGCGCCGTCCAGCAGCCTGTCGATGCGAAGCAGGTGAACCGCACCGACGGCAGTCCGTATCAGCGCGATTTGTTGGAGCGAATGGTGGAGGGTGACCTGAACGAGCTGGAGCACAAGGTTGCAACGTACCTGGATCAACAGGAACGATTGTTCTTCTGGTACAGAAACCGCCCGCGCCACGACTACTTCGTGCAGGGCTGGAAGCGGGGACGCATCTACGCCGATTTCCTCGCTACGCTGCGGCCGGACGAGCCCGATGTCGACGACGCCTTCCATCGGGTCTTCGTCATCGAGACCAAGGGCATCCACCTCAAGCAGGCGGCGGACACTGCCTACAAGCGGTCTGTGTTCGACATCTGCTCCGAACATGCCCGCAAGGCGGACTGGGCCGAGTTCGTTCCGGCGATGAGCAGGGTCAAGATGCGCTTCGAGATAGTCGACGAAGAGGAATGGGAAAAGCGACTCAACGCAATGTTTGCGGAGTAGTTTTCAATGGTGGCACGTGGCCGCGCTCATGCAGCCTGCTTCGGTCCGTGGTGGTGCCCGGCACCCGTCAGAAAAGCGTCACGTCGGCCATCACGCCCGCGTCGTCAGTGGGTGGAGTGCTCAGAAGTGAGGCGAGGGTCGCGGGATCATCGGGACTCGGCCAGGGATGTGCACCACGCTCCAGCAAGGCCTCCAAGCCCCTTCCCAATTCACCGGTGGCACGGACATAGACCGGAACCAAGCGATACCGGTCCAGTTGCTCAATCGCACCGGCCCAGGTCCCGCCCTTCTCGAAACCCGCGCTAACGACCAGGGCGGCGTCCGCCAGCGCGTAGATGAGCTTGTTGCGCTGCATCGCGTGCCCGACAAGAAAGCCGGCAGCGGGATCGTACGGGCTGACCAGGACCAGCCGGCCGTCCATCAACGCGTTACGGTGCTCGCGTCGCATGGCGGTCCGCTCAAGACTGTCGGCCAGCACGCCGGCCACGGTCCCGCCAGCATCCAGGGCGCCCCGCATTGAAGCCAGGTCGATGCCGCGCGCCCCGCCCGACACCAACACGCGTCCTGCCCGCGCAGCGAGACGCCCGACACCCTCGGCATAGTCAACCAGGGTGTCGTCCACCTTGCGGGAGCCGACGACGGCCAGCCCGCCCGCTACCAAGCTCTCCCGATTGCCGCAGCCATACAGCAGTGGCGGCGCCTGGTCGCGCAAGCGCTTCTTCAGCAGTCGTGGGTACTCCGGGTCCGCGCGGCTAGTCACCCAGAGTGCACGCGCACGCCAGCGCTCCAGCGCCTGACTGAGGAGGAAGCCCCGATCAAGCAAACGGTGGATCCGTTCCAGCTCCAGGTCGAGTCGGCACTCCTCCAGCACTGTCCGTGCTCCGTCGCGCAACAGGTCAGCCGGCTCGCGTCTCAGTTCGCGCAGCCGGCGCGCCAGGCGGCTGTACTCGCCGATGGCGAGAGGCTTGACGGAGGCCTGCCGTTTCCGGCCGACAATCAGCGGCGCCGTCAGTAGCAGAATCGCCTTGGTATTCAGAGACGGCGAATCGCTCATGACCGGCCTCCAGCGCCCGGCCGGCACTTCACTCGCGACGCCCCGCTACCGCGTGAGGCCGTGGCCGCGCGGGAGGTCGTCGGCGAGGGTGACCGGCAGACGCCCGCGAATCGGGATCTCGCCGGCGAGGGCGCGGACCGCGGTTTCTTCGGAGAGGCCGCGGTAGTCGTAGGTCAGGAGGACGGCGGGAAGAGCCGGCAGTGCCGCGGCCGGGTAGGGATTACCGAAGAAGAGGGCGACGAACGGTTGCCCGCGCCGGGCAGCTTCCTCGGCCACTTCCTCCATCAGCGCGATGACGTGCGTCGCCAGATCCAGCTCGTCGTTGAACGAAGACGATCGGACGAAGATGCCGGCGACCACCGCGTCGAACCGCTCGGCCATGCGCCGGACAAGCTCGGCGTCGGCTGGCGTCGATTGATCGGACAACTCGACTGCGGTCACCTCGTCCCAGCGGTCGCGCAGCTCCGGAACGACGATGCGGCTCGGGGCGCCGATGCCCCAGCCGGAGGCGCGATCGAGAACCGACAGGTAGAGAAGCGAACCGTCGCGCGACGTGCGGAGCGGGACGTCGTTCCCGGTGTCGCGGATCAGCGTGATCGACCGTTCGCTCACCTCGCGGGCGACCGCCCGGTGCGCGCGGGTGCCGACGACGACGGGCAGCGTATCGAGCTCGACCCGCCGCCAGCGGTGCAGGCCAAGGCGCGCCTTCGCTTCCAGGATGCGGCGGACGGAACGATCGAGGGCGGCGGGGCTGACCCGGCCGTTGTCGACCGCGGCACGCACGCCAGCCACCGCCGCGCGGTCGTCCGGGGCATGCAGGACGAGGTCATGGCCCGCCGCGACCGCGCCCCCGGCTGCCTCCTCCGTCGCCGCCATCCGCGTGATCCCCCGCATCCGCATCGAGTCGGTGAACACCAGCCCGTCGAAACCGATCTCGTCGCGCAGCAGACCGGTGACGATCGGCCGGCTGAGCGTGGCCGGCGTCGTCTCGTCCGGGTGGATGGCGGGGAGGGCCATGTGTCCGGTCATCACCGCGCCGGCTCCCGCCGCGATGCCGGCCCGGAAGGGAGGCAGTTCCACCGCGTCGAGCCGGGCGCGCGGATGGCGGAGAACGGGCAGGGCGCGGTGCGAGTCGATGTCGGTGTCGCCGTGGCCGGGAAAGTGCTTGATGGTGGCGATCATGCCGCCGTCGGCCAGTCCCTCGATGTAGGCCGCGGCGAGTTCGGAAATCGTGTCCGGATCCTCTCCGAACGACCGGATGTTGATGACCGGGTTGCGCGGGTTGTTGTTGACGTCGACCACCGGTGCGAAGTTGACGTGCACGCCGATGGCGCGCGACTCCACGGCGGTGATCCGCCCCGCCTCGCGCGCGAGCTGTGGGTCTCCAGCGGCGCCGAACGCCATCGCGCTCGGGAAGTTAGTGGCGCCCTCCAGGCGAAAGCCGGCGCCCGTCTCGAAATCGGCGCTCACCAGGAGCGGCAGCGGCGCAATCGCCTGCAGCCGGTTCAGCAGCGAGGCGGCGTCGAGCGGCCGGCCGAGCGCGGTCCGGGCGTAGGTGGGATTGAGGAGGACGTCAGGCACCGCGGTCCGTGCCCCGAAGACGTGAATGCCGCCGACGTGTTCTTCGTGGATCAACGAAACCAGATCGTCGTAGGTCTCGCTGTCGCTGCTGGTGTAGCTCGACAGGAACGTGGGGACGACGAGCTGACCCACCTTCTCGTCGAGCGTCATCGCCGCGAGGGTCTCGTCGACCCAGCGCCGCGCCTCCGCGTCGAGGTCCTTTCCCTGCGCGCCAAGCGTCCAGGCGGACAGGGCCAGCACCAGGGCGAGCGCCAGCGCGGCCGGAATGGGCGTTCGAGCGGTCACACGGGCATCGTACGCAGGATCGGGCGGGGCGGGCAAACCGGAGGCGGTCGCTATAATCGCCGGCATGAGCCACACCGAACACCGCGCCGAATCACCGAGCACGACGCACTGCTTCGTGCTGACGGTCAGCGACACCCGAACGCCGGAGACGGACCGCGGCGGCGATACGATCGTCGAGCTGCTGAAGGCGGACGGGCACGTGGTGGCGGGACGGACGATCGTGCCGGACGAGCCGGACCGCGTCCGCGAGACCCTGCGCGCCGCGATCGACGCGCCCGACGTCGACGTGGCAATCACGACCGGGGGCACCGGCATCACCCAGCGCGACGGGACCTACGAGGTGGTGACGGGTCTGCTCGACAAGCGGCTGGATGGTTTCGGCGAGCTGTTCCGCGCGCTCAGTTACGAGGAGATCGGGCCGGCGGCGATGTTGTCCCGCGCGACCGGCGGACTGGCCGGTCGGACCATCGTGCTGAGCCTCCCGGGGTCGCCGAACGCCGTCCGGCTTGCGATGACGAAGCTGATCCTGCCGGAGCTGGGGCACCTGGTGCGCGAGGCGCGGCGGTGAAGGGGGGCGGCCGCGGGACGAAGATGCGGCCCATACGGTCGACCATCCCGATCGATGAGGCGCTCGCGATCGTCGAAGGCGCGGCGCGTCCGATCGAGCGGACAGAGCGCGTCGGCCTCGCGGAGGCGTCCGGACGGGTGCTGGCGTCGGCCATCGTTTCCGGGCGCGACGTCCCGCCGTTCGATCGGGCCGCGATGGACGGCTACGCGGTCCGCGCGGCCGACACGGCCGGCGCCGGGCCCGACAGCCCGACAACGTTCCGCCTGATCGAGACCGTCCATACCGGCCGCCTACCTTCCCGCGAGGTGATCGCGGGCGGCTGCACGGAGATCGCGACCGGCGCGCCGATGCCCGATGGAGCCGACGCGGTCGTCATCGTGGAGGAGACCGAACGGGACGGCGAGACGATCCGGGTGTACACCTCGGTGGAGGAGCGACAGCACGTCGGCCGCAGGGGCGCGGACATCCGGTCGGGGCAGGCGCTGCTCGAGCCGGGTGACTTCCTGACGCCCAGCCGGGTCGGATCGATTGCCGCCCTCGGCGTGGCCGAAGTGGACGTGTACGACCGGCCGCGCGTCGGGCTGCTCTCGACCGGCGACGAGATCGTCGAGCCCGGCGAGCCTCTGGCGCCGGGGCAGATCTACGACGTCAACCGGTACACGATGGCGTCGGTCATCGCCGCGCACGGCGGCAGGGCGACTATCCACCCCATCACGGGGGATTCCGTTGCGGCACTCGGTGCGGCGGTCGAGGCGATCATCGACGCCGGCGCCGACATCCTGGTTTTTTCCGGCGGCAGCTCGGTGGGAGAGCGCGACCTGACCCTCGACGTGATGCGCGAGCGTGGAGAAGTGCTGTTCCACGGCATCGCGGTCAAGCCGGGGAAGCCAACCGCGTTCGGACGGATCGGCGCAACGCCGGTATTCGGCATGCCGGGCTATCCCACCTCGTGCCTGTCGAACGCCTACCTCCTCCTCCTGCCGTTCCTGCGGCGCACCGCGCGGCTGCGCCCCCACGAAGCGCGGACGGTGCGGGCGCCCGCCGCGCATCGGTTCGCTTCGCCGGCGAACCGGCATCAGTTCTACACCGTGCGCCTCGTTGACGGCGCAGCGGTCGGCGCCTTCAAGGCGTCCGGGGACATCACCAGCATGTCGCAGGCGGACGGCTACATCGAGATCCCGATCGGCGTCGGCGCCATCGACGCGGGCACTACGGTCGACGTGACGCTGTTCTGACGGGCGCCGGACCGGGAAACCACTTGTGTCCTTCAAACCCTAGTCGAGGAGTTGCAGTTCAACATGCGTGCGAACGAGGCGATCGGTCCGATCCGAAACTCCACTGCGGGCACGCTGCTCTAGCGCCCAGCGTTTCAACATTTCGGGACCCAACGGGAGCATTCCCGGCCAAACGCTACGGCATCGACAACGTCATTGATGAACTTGCAGAGGCTACGCGACCACATCCACCACGTCATTTCCGCTTGCGAATCGCTGCCAGCGCTTCGCAGGCAGTGGAGCGATAGTTACCCGTTCGCTTCGCATCCGTCTCGTCGGCTGGCAACAAGAGCATGGATCGCTCAAGCCCGAGCGTACAGAGACAGCCACCACTGGGGTAAGTTCCGGCGGACCGTTGTGCTCGCCGTTGCAGTTCTTGGAGAGTCATTCATCAGCGACCTTGAGCAGGCCGGACTCTTCCTTCCGGGCAGCGTCCCAAATCGGGGTTTCTCTACCTGTCTTCGCACTCTTCAGCGGCAACTGGCCAACCTTGGCGACGACGCACACCGGCAACTTGCGGTCCGCGTCAGAACGTATCGCGCGTACGATAATCTATCTTCCTTTGTCCACGACCGCGGTGACGACGTCCGCCAACTGCTTGGGGAACGGCCCTTCCGGTTCGGTAAGACGGTCGTCAGCCTTACAAATCTGTCCTTTCTACGTGAGCAATTCGCGTTTGAGGCCGGAAAGGAGTTCCATGAACTCTTCGTGGAGTACGAGACGCCCGAGCGGCTCGCGGAGGCGGCATCGGCGGTAATTGCACTTGCAAATGAGCAGCGCCAGCTAGAATCTACCGATTTTGTCCTCCCACTTACAGGAATAGATATCTCGGATGAGCTGATCGCTGTACTCCGTTACGGCGCGGCGATTTGTGCCCTCCGCGAGTTCGGCAAACTGATTTCCGTCCTAAACTACGAGCTCTCCCGCGAGGGCACGGCGGATCCGATGGTGTACCGACTTCGCCCGTCCCACAGAGAGACGGAGTACGCACTCAGGCTCGGTTACATCCGCGGCGAAATCGGCGTGACCGCGGGCCCGTTACACTTGTCACGACAGCCTCGTCCCCAATTCTCCATTCTCGCCGGCATCAAGAGTTTCTTGAGTAGTTTTCCTCAACTCTTCGAAGTGAAGGACCCTGACACGCCGATGCGACGCCTCAGGCTCCGTGTACCACTGCTGCCACACTTCTACGAAACACTAGCCCAAGTGCGCTTCTACGAGGATGCCTTGCGCGAAGAGCGCTTGGGGCAAGAACTAGAGCTCCCGATGCGCGTTCCAGACACCGGCCCGCTGCTGCTGGCCGCTGGAGTCGAACTAGAGACCTTCCAGAAGGCTTGGCGAAGTCTCGAGTTCTTGGCCTTCCTCGACATCGGTGCACTCAGACAGTTTGAGTCGGATGAGCCAATTGTCAACAACTCGCTAATGCGCATCATCACCGAGGAAGCTCTCGTCGATTTGGTCAAAGTTGCGGGAGTTGAATCGGAAAACGTGGCACCATTACTCAACCTCTTTACTGCCGATGTTCGAAGGCTAGGCCATTACGACATGCAGTATCGGCCGTTCCTGCGCGTAAAACCGTCGACGCTACAGATCAACGGTCGGGAGGAGACGACGCCATCGGAGGTTATACTTGGCTCGGCGATTGTTGCCAGTTCGAACATGACTATTAATGTGCAGCGAGCTCACGGGATAAGGATAAGAACGAACGCCGATGCATTCGTCACTGTGGTGCGCGCAACCTTGGAGTCTATATTTGAAAAGATACGCACCAACGTTGCGTTGAAACTTGGTAATGAACGCACGGACGTAGACATCATGATACTCACCGACCGTACACTCTACCTGATCGAATGCAAGCATTCGATCACTCCAGCCGGTGCGCATGAACTTCGCGATCTATGGCGCGACATCAATCATGGTGCACATCAGTTGAAGGTAGCGATGAGAATACTCAGCGCTCGCCTTGCGAGCTATCTGGCTGGACTGTTTCCCGGTACCACGAAAAGACATATAGCTGGATTGCGTATTAGGCCATGCGTGCTGTGTTCACACCGCGTCTTTTCAGGAATGACGGTCGACGGCATACCGGTGCGCGACTTTGCGTCGCTGGCGCTCGTCTGCGAGGATGGGATCGTGGGGATGGGCGGGGAGAACGACTCTGGAGAGGTCGTGATTCAACGGTTCCGGTTACGTGCGACCGAGAAAGCCACACGGGAGGACTTCGATGAGTACCTCACGGAACGTAGCCGGTACTTCGAGATGTTCCGGCCGTTCATGCGCGAGCACGATGTGGTGTATCGCCTCTTCGGGGGGGCGTTGGTACTGGCGTACAACTCATTCGTCCATGTTGTCTCGCAGGAAGAGTGGGCGGCGCACCTAGAAAGGACCGGCGCTACCGCCGTGAGCGCCGAGCGACTTCCCGTCGAGGCACTCCGGCCAGAGTTCTCCGATACCTGATGAAGATGAGGAGGAGAGCCGGTACTAGATGTGAGGCGCGGCACTACGAGAACGAGCAAAACGGTGGATTGGCGCGTCGGGAACCTCTGGGTAGACGTCTCCGGTTACGCTTTCGTCCTTGAACTTTGGCGCGCCTGCCAGCGTGCGGCCGACCAAGACAACTTAACGGCTCGTCGACAGGCCATAGTCATTCCTCGGTTGGTGCTACTCAACAGTGTACACGATTCCCAGTGAATCTTCAGCGAGATTCTGCTCGGCACATGCCTTCATGAGGATTTCCCCAACGGTCGGATCACACAGTTGCTTCAGGGAGTCGTCGTACTCGGGTGGTGGAAACAGAAACTGCGATGAGAACATGTGACCTCGCAGCTTCCAGCTCTTGACTGCGCGGGGAATCGGACCCGAGCGACTTGGTATGTGATGAAGTCTTGGTCGGCCGTAAGGCGAAACTCACCGTCGTCGTTCGGGTCGCCCTGCATCGCAAGCGATAGACCCTGCTGTACGTGCGGCCGAGTATGTTGCGAGGAGTGCGCCGCCCGGAGGTCAACGACGTTCAGCTTTCGCCCGGCACGACGATCTACGTACAGGTAGATCCATCCGTGTTCGTTCGTAGTTGGCTTAACCACGCGGTGGGAAGAGTTACGGGCGTCGAGCTTGTGCGTGGCGAACCAGACCGCGGTATGGATATTCTGGACGACGTCGAGCCACGGAGTTTTGATTCCGTAGTGTTGAAGGACTGCTCCCAAGTCCTCCTCGTCCCACCGTGTTCCATCGAACTGTGTCCTTAGTTTCTTCAAGATGCACTTGTAGGCAGACCAACGTTTCTCTGGATCGCTGCAAGATTCGTCCTTGTCTCGAAAGATGGAGGGCAAGCACTTCGGGAAATCCCGGCGACAACCGCGAAGGAAGATGCGATGGCCGTCGCCGCTGCAAAAGGCGATGAGCGTTGCCAGCACAACGGGGTCCTTCATGTGCAAGTAATCCCCTTTGTTGTCCGTCTTCAGACGAACTGACGCTGAGTCCTGATGCTCGTCGTGGAACTGCGCCGCGGTGCTTTTCTCGGAGTCTAGGTCCACGCAGTCAAGTCCTTCCGTCGGAGACTGATGCCAGCCTAGCCTGCCGCGAGTGACGAAAGCACGTGGCCATGCCCCAGTTGTCGATCTACCCCAGCCGTCCCCGCTCACCGCCGGAACAGCAGGAAGGCGGTGTCGACCCGCGCCAGGATCCGAAACGAATAGTCGTAGTCCCGCTCGATGCGGTGAAACCGGAGGGCGCCGTCGAGGGTGACGCCATCCGCTTCGTAGAAAGTTCGCGCGAGGCCGACCTCCCCGTAGTGCCTCGTGGGACGAAACACCGTACCGTCCTGCCGGCGCGACCCGTAGTTCAGGTCGCCCTCGTCCTTCAGCCAGAGGCAGCCGCTCCAGAAGATGAAGTGGCCGCGCCAGCCGTTCTTCACGGCGGCGGCGCGGACGAAAACGCCGTGGCCATGCTCGTTCGGGTCGTCCTGCACCGTGCGATCGGCAACGTGTTTCGACAGGAGCAGGTAGGTGTCGATTGTCAGCGAGTCGAGTCCGTCGATCGGTGGCTCGAGGATCACGCCCGGCCCGCCGGCGAGGCTGTCGCGCACCGGGCCGGTGTCGAAGAGCTGCCCCCCCTCGTGCGTATGGTGGAACTGGTAGCCGAGCGCGATGGGCAGGCCGTCGACCGGCACGCGCCCCCGCACGCCAGCGTCGAACCGCTCGCGATGCTCGGCGGTATTGAGTCGCTGCCAGCTGATCCAGGCGTCCTGTTCCAGCCGGTCCGACTCGACCTGCCACTGCACGCCGCCTTCGTTGGGGCGCGTGAAGGCGAGCGTCTCGACCTGCAGCGGCGGCAGCAGGCCGTGCGGCCCGGTCAGATCGGGGCCCGGGGCGCCGTCATCCGGGACGGTATCCAGCGTGCCGATGGTGAACGTCGACGCGCCGCTCCGGACGCTCAGGCTGATGACGGGCCGCGCCTGCTCGGCGAACTGCTCCGAGCCGAAGCGGTGGTTGAGGAACACGCCGCCACGAAGCGTGGCGTAGTCGCTCAGGGGCAGATTCACGGCGAGCGTGCCGGCCGCGCCGAACAGGGTCTCGCCATCGCGGAAAGGGTTGAAGAACTCGGTGTTGTCGGCGTACAGGAGGAAGTCGGTGACGAGCGTCACCGCGTGTTCTGGCTCATCGCCTCCCGGATCCTGCGCACCGGCCGGGACGGGCCACAGGGCGCAGGCGATCAGCAGAAGGGGAGCGAGAAACCGCCGCATTCGCGGGCGAATTATAGCGTTGCGGTAGTATCGCAGGAGGATGTCGGTTCGTGTCGTCGGGAAGTTCCTGCAGGTCGGAAGCGAGCGCTTCCTGATCCGGGGGGTCGCTTACGGCACCTTCGCGCCCGGTTCTTCCGGTGATCAGTTCCCTCCGCCCGACCGCCTGGCGGCGGACTTCGGGGCGATGGCGGGCGCCGGCATCAATACGGTTCGGACCTACACGGCGCCGCCCAATCAACTGCTCGATCAGGCGGCGGAGGCAGGGCTGCATCTCTTTGCCGGCGTTCCCTGGGCGCAGCATGTCGCCTTCCTCGATGACCGGAAGCTGGCGCGCGCCGCGCGGCAGGAGATCGTTCGAGCCGTGCGCCGGCTCGCCCGTCATCCCGCCACCTTGCTGATCGCCATCGGCAACGAGATCCCGGCCGGGGTCGTGCGCTGGCACGGCTCGGCGCGGATCGAGGAGTTCCTCCGTGAGACCTACGACGAGGCGAAGGCGGCCGCCCCCGACGCGCTCCTGGCCTACGTCAATTATCCGCCGACCGACTATCTCGACCTCGGCTGCTTCGATGTCTGCGCGTTCAATGTCTATCTCCATCGAGAGGCGGATTTGCGCGCCTATCTCGCCCATCTTCAACTGGTGGCGGGCGGGCGCCCGCTCGTGCTGGCCGAGGCGGGGGCGGACAGTCTGCGCGAGGGGCGTGATGGCCAGGCGTCGCTCGCGGGCATGCAGGTGCGGACCGCGTTCGAGGAGGGCGTGGCGGGCGTCGTCGTCTTCTCGTGGACCGACGAGTGGTGGCGCGGCGGCGCCATGGTCGACGACTGGCAGTTCGGCCTGACCGACGCGGCCCGCGCCCCGAAGCCGTCGCTGGCCGCGGTGGCCCGTGCCTACGGCGCCGCGGGCTTCCCGGCGGACGCCCGGCATGCCTGGCCGCGCGTCACGGTCTCGGTCTGCGCACGGAACGCGGCCGACACGCTCGACGCGTGCCTCCGTTCGATCCGCGCCCTCGACTATCCCGACTACGAGGTGATCGTCGTCAACGACGGTTCGACCGACGCGACCGGAGCGATCGCACGCGAACATCCGGGCGTCACCGTCATCGACACGCCGCACGGCGGACTCAGCGCCGCCCGCAACGCCGCGCTGCATGCCGGCGCCGGCGACCTCATCGCCTACACCGACGCCGATGTCGAGGTCGATCCCGCATGGCTCACCTATCTCGTGCAGCCGTTCCTCCGCTCGGATGCGGCGGGCGCCGGGGGTCCGAACGTCGTGCCCGAGGACGATCCGTGGAGGGCTCAGTGCGTCGCGCGCGCCCCGGGTGGACCGACCCACGTGCTTATCGACGAACGGACCGCGGAACATGTCCCCGGTTGCAACATGGCCTACCGGCGCGAGGCTCTGCTGGCGATCGGCGGCTTCGATCCGGCGTACCACGCGGCGGGGGACGATGTCGACGTCTGCTGGCGGCTCCAGGCGCGGGGCCAGAGGATTGGCTTCGCGCCGTCGGCGCTGGTCTGGCACCGCCACCGCCGGAGCGTCCGCGCCTACTGGCGGCAGCAGGTGGGATACGGGGAGGCGGAAACGCAACTGATGGGAAACCACCCGGAGCGGTTCCTGAACGGTCATGCCGTCTGGAAGGGCCGGATCTATTCGCCGCTCCCGTTCGTTCGCGCCATCTCTCGCGTCCGGGTCAACGCGGGCGTCTGGGGGACTGCCGCGTTTCCGTCGGTCTACAGCGCGCATATCCCGTCGATGACCTACGTGCCGCACCTGATGGAGTGGCAGGTGGGATCGGTCCTGCTCGGGGTCACGGCGTTTGCCTGTTTCTGGATTGGTCAGCCGGAGTTCGGCGGGGTGGCGGCGGGGGCGTCGGTTTCCGGTATCGCCCTGACGGTCTGGAAGTGCGTCGGCTACGGCTGGCGCACCGAGCTGCGCGGCTTGCCGCGGATCCGGCCGTGGGGCCCCCGCGCGAGCCGCGGAATCTACCGCGCGATGATCGCCTGGCTTCATCTCGTGCAGCCGGTGGCCCGCGGCTGGGGCCGGTTGCGGGGACGGTTGTGGCCTCCGGAAGTGGCGGCGCGGCGGATAGGCGAGGAGCCGTCGCCGCGGGCCGATTGGCCGCGTGACGCCATGCGCGCGCTCCGACTGATGAGTCGCGGCCGGGTCGGCCTTCGCTTCTGGAGCGAGCACTGGGTCGACCGGGCGGATCTGCTGACCCGGATCGCCCGCCGTCTCGAGACCGCCTCGGTCGGCCGGGCGATTGACGCGCATGACACCTGGCAACAGGAGCGCGATCTCGCCGTCGCCACCGGGCGTTGGGGGTGGCTCGACCTCCGGACGCTGCTCGAGGAGCATGGCCAGGGTCGATGCCTGTTTCGCGTTACCGCGCGGCATCGGTTGACGCCGTTCGGCGCTACCGTCGGGGTGGGGGTTGCGGCGGGAGTCGGCGCGAGCCTCGCCGCCGGCTCGATCGCGGCGGCGGCGGTCTTCGGCGCCGTGGGTCTCGTCGCGGCGGCGCGGATGGGGCTTCAGATCGCCCAGGTGGATGCCGGCGTTCGCGCGATCATCGCCGAGGTGGCCCAGGAACGGGCGATGCAGTCGATGACCGGTGCTCCCGCGACGGCGGCCGCGGCCACCGTTGCCGACGCATCCTTCAGCCGCGGTTGGCGTACTGCCGGTCGTGAAAGGCTCGAAACGCCTCGCTCTGCTCCTTGATCGGACGCCACCACGCTTCGTTCCGGACGTACCAGTCGACCGTGGCGCGCAACCCGTCATCGAACCCTACCTGCGGCTCCCAGCCCAGGGCGCGCAGCTTGGTGGTGTCTAGAGCGTAGCGGCGGTCGTGGCCGGGGCGGTCGGCCACCGGCTTGATCAGCGACTCCGGACGGTCGAGCAGCTCGAGCAGCCGGCGCGTGAGGTCGATGTTCGCCACTTCGTTCCCGCCGCCGATGTTGTAGGTCTCGCCACGCTCGCCGCACTCGATCAGCAGGTCGAGGGCGCGGCAGTGATCATCGACGTGAAGCCAGTCGCGGACGTTCAGCCCGTCGCCGTAGAGCGGCACCTCGCGGTGGTCAATGGCGTTCGTGATGAACAGCGGAATCACCTTCTCGGGGTACTGCCGCGATCCGTAGTTGTTCGACGCGCGCGTCACCACCACCGGCACCCCGTGCGTTGCCCAGTAGCTGTACGCGAGCCGGTCGGCGCCGGCCTTGCTGGCGGCGTAGGGATTCCGCGGGAGCAACTCGTCGGTCTCGCGGCTCAGGCCTTCCGTCACGCTGCCGTACACCTCGTCCGTCGAGATCTGCACGAAACAGCGGAGGTTCGGGGACGCGCGGGCGGCGTCGAGGAGGACGAACGTTCCGTGAACGTCGGTCCGGATGAACGCCCCGGCCTCCTCCACGGAGCGGTCGACGTGCGTCTCGGCCGCGAAGTGGACGACGATTTCGGCGTTGCGGACCAATGGCGCGGCGACCGCCGCGTCAGCGATGTCGCCCCGCACAAAGCGGTGGCGGGGGTCGTTCTCGACGGCCGCGAGGTTCTCGCGCCGGCCGGCGTAGGTCAGCTTGTCGAGTGTCGTGACGCGCCAGTCGGCGTGCGCCTCGAGGGCGTACTCCACGAAATGGCTGCCGATGAACCCGGCGCCGCCGGTGACGAGCACGTCGACCATCGATCAGGTCCTCGGACCGTTTACCCGTCCTTGCGCGCCCAGTCGTACGGCAGCGCGCCGTGCGGCTCGATCCGGTACTCGTCGGGATCATCGTAGCTGTAGGGTTCGGTCGGGATGTTCACGACCAGCGACGGCTCCGTCCCGATGCACTTCCAGCCGTGGTAGACCAGGTTCGGGATCTGCACCAGCAGAGGCTGCTGCGCCCCGATGAAGAACTCGTTGACGCGGTCCTTCGTCGGAGAGCCCTCGCGCGTGTCGAACAGCACCAGCTTGATCATGCCGGCGATGCAGGCGAAGTGATCCACCTGCTTCTCGTGGTAGTGCCACGCCTTGACGACGCCGGGGTAGGTGGCCGAGACATACACCTGTCCGAACTTCCGGAAGAGCGGGTCGTCGGCGCGGAGGATCTCCAGCAGCCAGCCCCGTTCGTCCGGAATCTGCCGGAGCTGCTTCGTGCGGACTCCGTCGATGAGGTTGTCCGGCGCCGTTTCCCGCGTGGTCGCGTACTTCAGCGGTGTCGTCACGGTGTGTCCATTCCTGGCGATTATCGACGATCAGCAGATTCCGACTTCCGAGCGATCACCCAGCATGAAACGTAGCGCCGCCGGTTTGCTCTCCTGCCGCGCGATCGTAACGTTCCGGCCGATCAGGCTGTCGGTCACCCGGGTCCCGAGGTCTGTCAGGCGGCTGCCTTCCATCACGATGCTGTGCTCGATCTCCGCCGCGCGGATCACGACGTCGCGCATGATCGCGGTGAACGGTCCGACGTAGGCGTCGCGGACCTGTGCGTTGCTGCCGATGATCACCGGGCCTCGGACGATGGAATTCACGATCGCGGCGCCTGCCTCGACCACCACCTTGCCGTCCAGGCTGGAGGCGTCATCGACGTCGCCCTCGATGCGCCGCTCGAACGTATCGAGGATCAGCCGGTTCGCCTCGAGCATGTCTTCCAGATGACCGGTGTCCTTCCACCAGCCATCGACGATGTGCTTCCGGACGTCCAGGCCGCGGTCTATCAGGTCCTGAATCGCGTCCGTGATTTCCAGCTCGTTCCGGAAGCTGGGCCGGATCCGCTTTACCGAATCGAATACCTCGGGGCCGAACATGTACACGCCCACCAACGCCAGGTCGCTCTTCGGCTCTTTCGGCTTCTCGACCAGGCGGACCACGCGGTCGCCGTCCGTCTCCGCGACGCCGTACTGTTCCGGGTTCCGGACCCGCGTCAGGAGGATCTGCGCGGCTGGCCCGGTTGCCGCGAACTCCTTGACGAACGGGACGATCCCCTTGGCCAGCAGGTTGTCGCCGAGGTACATGACGAACGGCTCCCGGCCGATGAACTCCTCCGCGATGAGCACCGCGTGGGCCAGGCCGCGCGGCGCATCCTGCGGGAGGTAAGTGACGTTCACGCCCCACGCGGAACCGTCGCCCACCGCCGCCTCGATCTCCGCGTGCGTCTCGCCGACGACGATTCCCAGCTCGCGCACGCCGGCCGCCGCCAGCGTCTCTATTCCATAGAAGAGCACCGGCTTGTTGGCTACCGGCACGAGCTGCTTCGCGCTCGTAAAGGTCAGGGGTCGCAGTCGCGTTCCCCGCCCGCCGCTCAGGATCAGTCCCTTCATCGCAGTTGATCGCAGACGTTTTCGGGGAGAATAAACCAATCCCGACCCGCACGGATGTGCTGGCGCTTCCGTGCGGCGTGCGGCCCGAGTCTGCAACGATGGATCACGAGGCGCCGATGCGCGAGGCGCTGGCCGAGGCGCGGCGGGCCCTGGCGGCCGGCGAGGTTCCGGTCGGCGCGGTCGTCGTCGCCGGCCCTCCCGGCGCGGAGGCCGAGGTGATCGGGCGTGGTCACAACCGCCCGATCGGCGCCACGGACCCGACCGCGCACGCAGAGATCGCGGCGTTGCGGGACGCGGCGGCCCGGACCGGCAACTACCGGCTTGCCGGCGCCACCCTCTACGTCACCATCGAGCCGTGCCAGATGTGTGCCGGCGCGCTGGTTCACGCGCGGATCGCGACCCTCGTCTATGGCGCCGCCGAGCCGCGGGCCGGGGCGGTCCGCTCGACCATGCAGGCGCTGGATCACCCCGCCCTCAACCACCGCGTCGACGTCGTGTCCGGCGTCCTTGCCGACGAGTGCAGCGCCCTGATGCGTGATTTCTTCGCGGATCGCCGTCGGGCCACGGTGGAACCCGACGCCGTGCCGCCGCGCGGGCCTTCCTGACCGCAACTCCAAGAGCGTCGACGTGATAGCCGGACGGTGGAATGCCGTCCATGGCCGAAGCGCCCGAGATGACTCTCTTCCTTCTGGTCGCCGGAGCCCCACAAGAAAGACAACTCCGTTTGACACCGGCAATGCAGACGTGTAGCGTCCTGCGTTGGCTTGGCGGATATAAGCATCGACTAACCGTCTGGGCTGGTTCCAGACGCTATCGTCGATGCCGCCGGGTCGAAGGGGTCACGGCGATGGGTCTTCCGTGGCTCCGCGTTGTACTTCGTTCCGTAGAGGAGGCTGACATGAAGCGATCGATTTCAATCCTGGCGGTGCTGGCTGTGGTTTTTGCCATGGGCGCATCCAGCGCCTCCGCGCAGGATAGTTGGACCGGCATGTGGGAAGTTAAGGTCGTGAACCTGACAACCCAGCAGGTCATGACGCCGTTCCTGCTGGCGACGCATTCACACGACTCGATGATCTTCACGCCGGGCATGCCCGCGTCGGAGGCACTCGAAGCGATCGCCGAGGGCGGCGACACGATGCCGCTCCAGATGATGCTGGAGGGGATGTCGTCGGTGATGTCGGTTGAGACCGGCATGGCCATGACCCCTCCGGGCCGCAGCGCCACCTTGCAGATCTCAGGCAGCGGCATGCACCGCTACCTGAGTCTGGTCTCCATGCTCGTCCCGACGAACGACGCCTTTGTCGCCGCGACGATGGAGTTGCCGACGATGCCGGGCGCGATGATGACCTACGCGCATGCGTGGGACGCCGGCACTGAGGCGAACGACGAGAGCTGCGAACACATCCCCGGTCGTGATATGTGGCCGGAGTGCGCGGATGCACACACGCACCCTGAGCATGCACACGGCGAGGGCTTCGTCACGATCCACAACGGCATCACTGGTGTGGGGGACTTCGGACCAGATCGCGACTGGAAAAATCCGGTCGCGATGATCACGGTCACCCGGATTCAGTAGCGTCTCTTTCCGGCCGGGAGGGCGGCTTGGCCATGGCGCCGCCGCGCTCCCGGCCGGCTTTCTTCGTCGTCTTCGTCCTGCCCCTCGGACGCCTGCCCGCCACGACGTGCGACCTCCTGTTCCACGTCCAGGGAGTCGCTGTTTTTCTCTCCTGCCTTCGTTTCGTCGTTCTAATGTCGCACACGGGCGATTCTCCTCGGTGCGCTCCTTGACCGGTAATGCGCTTGAATTATCGCTATAGTGATCCAGAATATATTCAATATATCGTTTAAATAGCTGGCTGCAATCGCTCACAGCATTATCGGTAGGCAATAGTCGTACTGTTATCGTGTGTAACCCATGAGTGCTAACAATATGGTCGCTTTATATGGCCTTGGCTATGCCTGTCCCTCAACGTGGCCAAATGGTCGAGCGGCCTTGATTCCTGAGCGGTCCTCCTGGGGTACGACCTCGACGGTCACCACTTCTTCCGTCGAGGTCAGGACCTGGCCTCCGGGGGGCCGCTCGGGTCCCTGGCTATCTTTCGAGGCTCCTGAGCGGGTCTAGTGGCGGAGAGAGTGGGATTCGAACCCACGGTAGGGGGATTACCCCTACACACGCTTTCCAAGCGTGCTCCTTCAGCCACTCGGACATCTCTCCGCGCGCCGGGTGGGTCGGTTCAGTCTAGCAGACCGGCAAGAGGCCTCGCGCCTGCCGGCGGCGATGGACGCCGCGTGAACGGCGCCGCCGCCAGGCGCTCCCGCTCCAGCTCAGGGTTCGCGACGACGCGAGTAGACGATGACGTGAAGGGCGTGCATGTCGCGCCGTTTCACGACGCGGGCTGGATAGGCGAGGTTGTACGGCTGCAGCAGGTAGGCGCCCGTCGTCTTGGTCACAACGCGGATCGAACGCTCGCCCGAAACCAGTTGGGCGTACACCTCGTCGCCATCTTCGAACCGGCGACGCGGGGCGACGATGGCGATGCTTCGCGGACGATGGGCGGGTAGCATGGCGTCGCTCCGGACCTCGACGCCGTACGCGTCGGGATCGTCGAGGTCGCCGGGGCGGGGGAGGCGCAGCAGGACCTGTGGCGGCGCCGGCTTCGACCCGCGCCAGCGGATGGGAACTGGCGCCGCGTCGCCCTCGGCCACGACGGGGATGTCCGCTTGGGTCCCGCGCAGCAAGTCGATCCGCGTGGGGACGTCGCCCGGAACGGCCGCCGTCGCCTCGCGAACTCGGTCGTAGTCCGGATCGACGCCGCTCAGCAGTTGATCCACCGAGCAGTGGAGCGCCTTGGCGAGGCGAAGCAGCGTGCCGGTTTCGAGTACGGCGTACCGGTCGTTCTCCCAGTCCGACACCTGAGGTTGTGGAACGCCGAGCCGGTCCGCAAGCTCGCGCTGGGTTCGGATGCCCACAGCTGACCGGAGCCGCCTGATGTTGCTGCCGAACGACACGGCGGGAAGGGTACACGTCGCCACGCTGGCGCTGCAAACCGTTACATCAATAGAATCAATCACTTATGGCCAGTGCGTATACTGTATGCACGAGATACGCTTATAAACGTATAGTTCAACCACTATGTTCGGCAGGGCGTTTGTCTTCGGTCGTACGCCGTGCGAAGTCACTGTCCGTCCGGTCGCTCACGTCGCGGGTCATGAAGACGCCTGGATCGCCACTGTCGCCACCCACGACGGTCGTCCCTGCCGTGCGCGCTTCCGGGCCGCTACCTTTCGGGAAGCACTCGCTCTGGCCGCGCTGCATCTGGAACGACGGCTGGGTCGGTTGAGCGAGGCGCCGCCGCCACGCTCGGCGCTCAAGGCGCCCGGCAAGGCGCGCGAGCGGGGCGTCGGTGCTGGTATGCTCACAGAGTAGACGGAGAGGTACCGAAGTGGTTGTAACGGGGGCGCCTCGAAAGCGTCTTGTCGGGTAACCGGCACGTGGGTTCGAATCCCACCCTCTCCGCCAGTTGACCGGGTCCATTCCGCGGTCCGCTTCGGTTTCCATCGAGATATGCAGGAGATCTCCATGCGTTCAAGAATCCATCGTGCCCTACACGCTGCCGCCGTCGTGGCCACGGCGGCGGGCCTGACGCTGGCCGGCGGGTCGGTTCAGGCAGCCGCGAGCGAAGAAGACCTGGGGCGTGTCGACGAGGCGGCCATCGTGCTGGAAGAGATCACGGAGGCTCCCGACCGCATGATTCCGCAGGCGATTCTGGACCGGTCGGTTGGCGTCGCGATCTTCCCGTCTACCGTCAGGGCGGGTTTCTTCCTCGGTGGCCAGCGCGGCCGCGGGGTGATCGTGGCGCGGGACGAGGCGACCGGCGCGTGGTCCATGCCGGCGTTCCTGACGTTGACCGGTGGCAGCATCGGCCTGCAGGTGGGCGCCCAGTCCGTCGATGTCATCCTGCTGATACAGAACCGGCGCGGCCTGACCCGGCTGCTCGCCAACGAGTTCAAGCTTGGCGGGGACGTATCAGCCGTCGTGGGTCCGGTGGGCCGCAGCCTGGAAGCCTCGACCGACATCCAGATGACGGCCGAGATTCTCAGCTATTCGCGGACGCGCGGCGTTTTTGCCGGGGCGACCCTCGGCGGCGCGACGGTCCGGGCGGACCGCGACGCGAACGAGCGCGTCTACGGCGAACGTTTCCAGTCGGAAGCGATCGTGCTGGCCGAGACCGCCGTAGCCGACGCCACGGAGGAGACGACCAGGCTGTGGCGAGCGCTCGAAGGCCTTGCGGCGGCCGGGGAAGACGAGTCGAAGTAGCGGGCGCCCGTCGCGATGGCCGGCCTTCGGACTTCTTGATCGGCGCCCGCGCGGCACGTACACTGAGGAACCGTCCGGCGGGTCGCGCCGCGGCTCGGAACCTGTGCAATTTCAGCCTACGAACCGCGTCAGGGCCGGAAGGCAGCAGCGCTAAGTAGCCACTGACATGTGCCGCAGGTCTTCCGGGTCGCGGCGGGGTTCGCCGCTCGGACAGCGCACGCATACCGGTTGACGTCCCGCCATGGCCTATCAGGTCCTCGCCCGGAAGTACCGCCCGCAGAAGTTCGGCGACGTCGTGGGGCAGCGCGGCGTGACGCAGACTCTGCGCAACGCGCTGTCCGCCGGCCGCCTCGCGCAGGCGTTCGTGTTCGCCGGGCCCCGCGGCGTCGGCAAGACCACGACCGCCCGCATCCTCGCCCGCGCGCTGAACTGCACATCGAACGAGACTCCGACTCCCGATCCGTGCGGCGCCTGCGACGCCTGTGTCGAGATCGCCGAAGGACGCGACATCGACGTCCTGGAGATCGACGCCGCCACTCACACGCAGGTCGAGAACATCCGCGAGGTGGTCATCGCGGGGCTGGCGATGGCGCCGGTGCGGGACCGCTACAAGGTGTTCATCATCGACGAGGTGCACCAGCTTTCGAGCCACTCGTTCAACGCACTGCTCAAGTCCATCGAAGAGCCGCCGCCCCATGTCATCTTCATGATGGCGACAACGCAACTCGAGAAGATTCCGGACACGATCCTGTCCCGGTCACAGGTGCACGAACTCCGGACGATCGGCGCGCGCCAGATCACCGAGCAGTTGCGGTCCATCGCGGACGCCGAGTCCGTCCGCATCGACGACGCGGCGATCGCGCTGATCGCGCGCGCCGCCGAAGGCAGCATGCGCGATGCGCAGAGCGCCTTCGATCAGGTGATCGCGTTCGCGGGTGAGTCCATAGACGTCGACGACGTCTCGGCGGTGCTGGGGCTGATCGGGCGCGATCCGGTGCTCGACGCGGTCACGGTGGTGGCCGACGAGGAGCCGGGCGCGGTGTTCGTCCTGGCGGGACGGTTCGTCGAGGCGGGGTACGACTTGCGGCAGGCGTGCCGCGAGCTGTCGCGGGCCGTGCGCGACCTGCTGGTGCTCTCGGTGGATCCCGCGCGGGCGGACGATCCGGAGATCGCGGGCGAGGGCGAGCGGGACCGTCTGCTTGAGCTGGCAGGACGTTTCTCGCGCGAAGATCTGCTTCGGGCGTTCGATCTCCTGACGCGGGCGGAGGCGGACATCAGGAGCGCGTCACAGCCGCGGCATCACTTCGAGATGGCGCTGCTGCGGTGGATGCACCTCCGGAAACTCACCCCGCTGGCCGATCTCCTGCAGGGACGGGGCGCTCCGGCGCCGGACGGCGGAGGGGCGGAGCGCCGGTTGGCCGGGGGCCGGGTGGCTGGGGGCGGATCGCCCCGGCCGGCCACCCCACCCCCGGCATCGCCAGGGCGCGC
>VXRJ01000030.1 GCA_009838525.1 Acidobacteriota bacterium | reverse complement strand
CGACGATGGCGACAACATCTTCCTGATCAAGCTCAACCGCTGGTTCGGGCTGTAGAAACTAGCCCGGCTTGACAGCATTCGGATTAGATGGGTAGCTTTTTATCTCCCCTCGTTTGACGGGGAGCGGATTGAAACGCGAACACGCATCGCGGCGGATTTTTTGATTTCAGGAGCTGTTGAGATGACATTCCGATATAAACCGACCTACGCCTTTTCGCATAACAACGACGACAATAATCCCGCCATTCTGGCTCGATGGCGTTGGCCGTGATCGGATTCTACTCTCACCCTAACCCGCCGTTGAGTCTCGCTCCAACGGCGGGTTTTTTTATGTACAGCCAAAACTGGAGGCTACCATGCACCGCTCCAGATCGCGCCCTGCTTCCGCGACGAAGATGCCCGCGCCGACCGTTCCCCCGGCGAATTCTACCAACTCGACCTCGAGATGGCCTTCGTCGAACAAGAGGACGTCTTTGCTGTGGTCGAGGATCTCTTTTCCGCTCTCTTCCGCGAGTTCACCGACTGGAAAGTGACCGCACCGCCGTTCCCGCGTCTTTCCCACGCCGACGCCATGCTGCGGTTCGGCACGGATAAACCAGACCTGCGCTTCGCGCTCGAAATCCAAGACCTCTCCGAGATTTTCGCGGACTCCTCGTTCAGGCTGTTCAGGGACATCGTCGCAGCAGGCGGTGCCATCCGCAATCACAGGCCAGACATCATGTACAAGGCGTTTGAGATCGCCGGGCACTCGCAGCGGGAAGTGGATCGCAAGTTCGGCGGCATGATCCGCGCCTTGCGCTACGGCGCTCCACCCCACGGCGGCATCGCCCCCGGCATCGACCGCATCGTCATGTTGCTGGCGAACGAACCAAACATCCGGGAGGTCATCGCCTTCCCCATGAACCAGAATGCACAGGACCCGCTCATGGGCGCGCCAAGCGAGGTGTCGCCCGAGCAGTTGCGGGAACTGCATCTAGCGATTCGAGCACGCGATTGAGCTTTTTTCTTTCTGCCCAAAAAAAGTCGCCGAACTATTGCGACTGTTCTACACTCCCTCGAATTTCGACTCATCTCCCAGTGAAACCAGAAGGAGGTGAGCTATGACCGAAGTTAGAAAGACCATCCGACTATACGAAGCCCTAGAACTGCGCGGCGAGTACGACGCTCGCATCAAGACGCTGCGCGACTGCTTGCCCGAGGCACGCCAGAATCGAGACCTATTCTCCCGTCGAGACAACGACTTCTCGCGCCGTCCAGCACCCGGATTCAATGTCTCCGAGGCACGCGACCAGTCGCGAGCCCTCGAATTCAAACGCCGCAAGCTAAACGCCGCGATCCAGCGTGCCAACTTCGAGCACCGCGTTGAACTCGGGGGCGACGACATGAGCCTCACCGAGGCCCTTGAGACTCGCAAAGCACTCAACGACCGCCTCGGAGAGTTGCACACCCAAGTCGTCGATTCCGCCTATGAGCGAATCCTCCACAAGGAGGAGCGCGACATCGTCGAGGACAATGAGTTACCCTACGACGACTGCCGCACCCGTCTCAACGAGGCACGCGTCGAGTTCCGCCAGCTCAATCGGCAGATTCGCGCC
Source organism: Acidobacteriota bacterium (assembly GCA_009838525.1). Classification (NCBI taxonomy): domain Bacteria; kingdom Pseudomonadati; phylum Acidobacteriota; species Acidobacteriota bacterium. The sequence goes on along the minus strand of VXRJ01000030.1, from coordinate 1,375 downwards.
GCGTCGTTCGAGGTAGAGGTGGAATATGCTGACGAGTAAGGACAAGTAGAGCGGAAGAGACAGGGAAGCAAGTGCGACTGCGCCGGTGACGGCGCATAGCCCAGACGCGGCGCGCACTGTAACGCGCGACCTCAGGGATTGATAACCCAATTATCCGGCAAAGCCGCTCAACGACCTAGCGGCTAACCACTCAGCACCGGGAGCCCCTCAGCGAATCAGCAACAGGGCTTCGCGTCTCTTCCGTTCGCCATTCTCAGCAGGGGCGGGGTGTATCCCCCCGTGAATAGATCCGGGTTCTGCCAAAGCTCGCTCGACGAGCGCGGAGGCTCCCGTAGTTAGACGGGGAATGTGGATTTAATCAGTACCGTCCCACACCCGCCGGGCCGGTGCCCTGCCCCTACCACAATCTGCGCGAAACTCAGCTATAGCTCGCTTCAAACGCCGATGATCACACGCACCCGTCTCGGTTCGGGAGTGATAAACGCTTCCTTGCGGCCGCGACGCTTTCTACCCATTTTTATCAAGATATTTCTTGACGCCTTGGTTTCACGATAGAACGATACGAAAGGGATATACGTGATGGCTGTGCTACGAGAGAAATTCTCCAGTCAGGCTGCGCCGGAGTTGCTAGCCGCAGTGCGCGAAATTGCCCGCAAGGAAGGTCGTCATTTTCAAGCAGTGCTGGAAGAGGCTATGCGAGAATACATTGAAAACCGCGCTCAGGGAAAGCTCCGGGCTTCGGTTATGGCCCATTTCCAAGCCAGTGTTGAGAAAAATCGTCGCCTAGGTGAATTGTTGGCCAAATGACCCATGACTTCCCAACCATCGAGGAAGTCATCGCCATGCACAACGCCCTGATTAGTGCTTTTGGCGGCTCACTAGGCATCCTCGATGAAGGCGCTCTCGCCTCCGCGCTCATGCGTCCCCAGCTTGGGTACTACGACGGGCTCATCCAAGAAGCGGCCGCCCTCATGGAGAGTCTAGCCAACAATCACGCATTCGTGGACGGCAATAAGCGGGTTGCCTTTTTCGTCACCGACACCTTTCTGCGCATGAACGGCCACTTCATCAACTGCGACAACGATGAGGCATACGCCTTCTTCATGCGGATGTTCGAAGCCAGTTTGTTCCGATTTACCGAATTGATCTCGTGGCTTGAAGAGAAGGTCGAACCCCTCTAATCAACGCGCATACCCATCCGGATTGTCCCAACGCCAATTGGGCTGATAGCCTTCCTCGGCGTCAAAGCCATACGACGGCCCGATCTGGTTTTCGGTCTGCCAAGGCCAAGCCTGACCGCCGATAATGCGGAACTGATCGCCCTTGCCGCAGAGCCAATAGAACATGTGGGCATAGAAGCGCGCCGTGCCGTGCC
>VXRJ01000029.1 GCA_009838525.1 Acidobacteriota bacterium | reverse complement strand
CGCCGCACTTGTCGCAGATGACGCCGCGGTGCTTCATCCGCTTGTACTTGCCGCAGAGGCACTCCCAGTCGTTGACCGGGCCGAAGATCTTGGCGCAGAAGAGGCCGTCGCGTTCCGGCTTGAAAGTCCGGTAGTTGATGGTCTCCGACTTGGTCACCTCGCCATGCGACCACGAGCGGATCTTCTCCGGCGAGGCCAGCGTGATCCGGATGGCGTCGAAGTCAACCGTCAGGGCGCCGCGGTCCGCATAGATGTGCTGCATCGGTTAAACCTCGCTCTCCATGCCCGCCGCCGCCGCGACGGCCGCTTCGTCCTCCGCGCCATCCTCTGCCCCGGCGCCCTCCGCGTCGGCGCCCTCCCCGTCGTCCAGGGACGGCTCCGGCGGCGGCCGACGCGTCTTGATCAGGTCGACATCCAGGCAGAGCGCCTGCAACTCCCGGATCAACACGTTGAACGACTCCGGCAGTCCGGGGGCGAACGACGCATCGCCCTTCACAATCGCCTCGTAGATCTTGGAGCGGCCCGTCACGTCGTCCGACTTGGCGGTCAGCAGCTCCTGCAGGATGTGCGCGGCGCCGTACGCTTCCAGCGCCCACACCTCCATCTCACCGAACCGCTGCCCGCCGAACTGCGCCTTGCCGCCGAGCGGCTGCTGCGTAATCAGCGAGTAGGGTCCAATCGACCGGGCGTGGATCTTGTCGTCCACCAGGTGCGAGAGCTTCAGCATGTAGATGTAGCCGACGGTGACCTTCTGCTCGAACGGCTCGCCGGTCATCCCATCGTACAGGGTCGTCTTCCCGTCGCGCGGGAGGCCTGCCTCCTCCAGCAGGCCCTTGATCTCCGTCTCGCGCGCGCCGTCGAAGACCGGCGTGGCGAAGTAGAGGCCGAGCGCCTGCGCGGCCCACCCCAGGTGAGTCTCGAGAATCTGTCCCACGTTCATGCGGGACGGCACCCCGAGCGGGTTGAGGACAATCTCCACCGGCTTGCCGTCCGGCAGCCGCGGCATGTCCTCCTCCGGCAGGATGCGCGCGATGACCCCCTTGTTGCCATGGCGGCCCGCCATCTTGTCGCCGACCGACAGCTTCCGCTTCATGGCGACGTAGACCTTGACCATCTTGATCACGCCCGGCGGCAGCTCGTCGCCCAGGCGGACCTTCTCCTTCTTCTCCTCGAAGCGCTGCCGGATCAGGTCCTCCTGCTGCGCGGTCCGATTCCGGATCGCCTGGATCTCCGACTTCGCCTGCGCGCTGAGCCCGTTCAGCTTGACGCGCAGCAGGTCGGAGTAGACGAGGCCCTGGATCGTCTCTTCGGTCAGCGTGGACCCCTTGGCGAGAAGCGCGTCGCCGGTCTCGATGTCACGCAGATCGCTGCTGAGCGTCCGGTCCAGGAGCATCGGCAGCAGCCGCTTCTTGACCTCGTCGTGGAGAATGCGAACCTCGTCGCGCAGGTTCGTCTCCATCATCTCGAGCTCTTCGGCCTCGATCGACCTGGCGCGATCGTCCTTCTCGGTGCCCTTGCGCGAGAAGATCCGGACCCCGACGACGATTCCCTCGATGCCTGGCGGGCAGACGAGCGACGCGTCGCGCACGTCGCCCGCCTTCTCGCCGAAGATGGCGCGCAGCAGCTTCTCTTCCGGCGTCAACTGCGTCTCGCCCTTCGGCGTCACCTTCCCGACCAGGATGTCGTTCGGCTTGACGTAGGCGCCGATCCGGATGATCCCGCTCTCGTCGAGGTCGTTCAGGAAGCCCTCGGAGACGTTCGGGATGTCGCGCGTGATCTCCTCCGGCCCGAGCTTCGTGTCGCGCGATTCGATCTCGAACTCCTCGATGTGAATGGACGTGTAGTAGTCGTCCTTCACGAGGCGTTCCGAGACCAGGATGGCGTCCTCGAAGTTGTAGCCGCGCCACGGCATGAACGCGACCAGCACGTTGCGCCCGAGAGCCAGCTCGCCCCGGTCCGTGCACGGCCCGTCGGCCAGCACCTGGCCGCGGTCGACGCGCTGCCCCACCTCCACGATCGGCTTCTGGTTGATGCAGGTGTTCTGGTTGGAGCGGCGGAACTTCGTCAGGGTGTAGATGTCCGCGCCCATCTCGGTCGATGGCTCCTCGTCGGACGTCTCTCCCTCCACCCGGACGACGATCCGCTGCGAATCGACCAGGTCGACCACGCCGGCGCGGCGCGCCGTGACCACCGCGCCCGAATCGCGGGCCGTGATGTGCTCCATGCCCGTTCCGACGTACGGCGCGCGCGCGCGGAGCAGCGGCACCGCCTGGCGCTGCATGTTCGATCCCATCAGCGCGCGGTTCGCGTCGTCGTGCTCGAGGAACGGAATGAGCGATGCCGCGACGGAGACGAGCTGTTTCGGCGACACGTCGATGTACTCGATCTTCGCGCGCGGCTCCAGCTTGAAGTTGCCGGCCTGCCGGGCGTTGATCCGCTCGTCGAGCAGCCGCCCTTCGGCATCGAGGCGCGCGTTCGCCTGCGCGATGACGTACTTGTCCTCCTCCCACGCCGAGAGGTAGAACGAGTGCGGCTCGACCACCGCGGGCTGGCGGTTCCGTTCCCGCAGCGCGGCGTTCGCCGCCTCCGCTTCCGTCGCCTCGACGATGTCGCCCGGCTTGAACTTCGCTTTGCCGGGATCCGCGACGCGGACGTAGTCGACCGTCCGCCCGTTCTTCACCTTCCGGTACGGCGACTCGATGAAGCCGAACTCGTTGATCCGCGCATAGCACGACAGCGACGAGATCAGGCCGATGTTCGGACCCTCCGGCGTTTCGATGGGACAGATGCGTCCGTAGTGCGTCGGATGGACGTCGCGCACCTCGAACCCGGCCCGCTCGCGCGACAGACCGCCCGGTCCGAGCGCCGACAGCCTGCGCTTGTGCGTGATCTCGGACAGCGGGTTCGTCTGATCCATGAACTGCGAAAGCTGCGACGACCCGAAGAACTCACGGATCGCCGCCATCACCGGCTTCGCGTTGATCAGGTCGTGCGGCATGGCGGTCGCCATTTCCTGGTAGACCGACATCTTCTCCTTGATGGCCCGCTCCATCCGAACCAGCCCGATCCGGAACTGGTTCTCGAGCAGCTCGCCGACCGACCGGACCCGCCGGTTGCCCAGGTGATCGATGTCGTCGACGTTCTGGGGGTTGCGGCGGAGGGTCAGCAGGTACCTGATCACCGAGACGAAGTCGGACTGTCCCAGCACGCGATCGTCGAGCGACGTGTCGAGGCCCAGCTTCGTGTTCAGCTTCAACCTTCCGACCCGCGAGAAGTCGTACTTCTGCGGATTGAAGAAGAGCGTCTCGAACAACGTGCGCGAGCTGTCGAGGGTCGGCGGATCGCCCGGCCGCATCCGCCGGTAGATCTCGATCAACGCCTCCTCGTGCGTCTTCGACTGGTCCTTGTCCAGGGTATTGGAGAGCGCCGCGCCGACTTGGTCTCTCTCCGGGAAGAACAGCTCGACGTCGCCGATTTCGCGCTCCTGCAGCATCGAGACGAGGCGAGTGGTGATCTTCTCGTTTGCCTCTACCATCACCTCCCCGGTCTCCGGGTCGACGATGTCCACCACCGCGCACGCCCCGTCGAGCTCCTCGGGAGCCAGCTCGATCCGCGTATGGCCCGCGGCAAGAAGCTGCTCGATGGCGCTGCGGCTGAGCTTGCGGCCCTTCTTGATGACGGCGTCGCGGTCCGGCAGCTCGACGTCGACGCCGATGCGGCGTCCCAGCAGGCGCTCGCTGACGTTCCACTCGACCCTCTCCCGTCCAACCGCCACCCGCGTCACGTCGTAGAAGGTGCGGATGATCTCGTCGACGCTCTGGAGGCCCAGTGCGCGCAGGAAAACGGTGGCCAGAATCTTCCGCTTGCGGTCGATCCGGACCTGCAGCAGGTTCTTGGAGTCCAGCTCGAATTCGACCCAGGAACCGCGGTACGGAATGATCTGCGCGACGAACGCCGACTTGTCCTCGGAGTGGAAGAACACGCCGGGAGAGCGGTGCAACTGCGAGACGATCACCCGTTCCGTGCCGTTGATGATGAACGTGCCGTTGTCCGTCATCAGCGGGATCTCGCCGAAGTAGACCTCCTGCTCCTTGATGTCGCGGAGCTGCCGCACGCCCGTCTCCGGATCCTTGTTGTAGACCCCGAGCCGGATCGTCACCTTGAGCGGAACGGCATAGGTCATGCCCCGCTCCTGGCATTCCTCGACGTCGTACTTCAGCTTGAGGCCGAGGCGCTGTCCGCCGAAGTCGCGCACCACGTGGTAGCGCACGCCGGGCACGTCGGCCGCCGGTTCCCAGTCGCCGATGGAGTAATCGACGAACTCGAGCTGCGAGTTTTCCCGGAAGTCGCTGATCGGGAAGACCGACTTGAACACCGACTGCAGACCGGCGTCCTCCCGTTCGTCGGGCATCCGGTTCATCTGCAGGAAGCGCTCGTACGACTTTTTCTGGATCTCTATGAGGTTCGGGATCGGAACCGCCGTTGGGATCTTCGAGAAGTCCCGGCGTTCGCGATAGACGTTCCTGGGCAGAATTTGCTGCACGGCTGAACTCCTTCGCGTGACGGCGGGTTTACTTGATCTCGGTCTTCGCGCCTACTTCCTCGAACTTCTTCGCAATCGCCTCCGCCTCGTCCTTGGGGATCGCTTCCTTGACCGCGTTCGGCGCACCCTCCACCAGGTCCTTCGCCTCCTTGAGGCCGAGGCTGGTCACCTCGCGCACCACCTTGATCACCTTGATCTTCTGCGACCCGATCTCGGTCAGCGTCACGGTGAACTCGGTCTGCTCCTCTTCCGCGGGGGCGGCTCCGCCCGCCGGCGCCGCGCCCGCCACTGCGACCGGCATCGCCGCCGCGGCCGAGACGCCCAGCTCCTCTTCAAGTCGCTTGACGAGCTCGGACAGCTCGAGCACCGACATTCCCTTGATGTAATCGACAACCTGATCCTGAGTCACTTCAGCCATGGTTAGCCTTCCTCCTTCGCCTTCTCTTCCGCCTGCTTCAGTACGGCCAGCAAGTTGCTCGGTGCGGCATTGAGCAGCCGCAGGAAATTCGTTGCCGGCGCGTTCAGAAGCATCAGCAGCTTCGCCTGCAACTCCGGCTTGCCGGGCAGTTCCGACAGGCCGGCCACGCCGTCCGGCTCGACCGTCCGACCCTGCACGACGGCCGCGCCGAGGGTCAGTTCCGGTGCATCCTTGGCGAAATCGACCAGCGCCTTCGCCAGCGCCACCGGGTCGTCGCCGCTGTAGGCGAGGGCGGTGGAGCCCTCCAGCCGGTCGCACAGCGCCTCGAACGGGGTTCCCTCCAGCGCTCGCCGCGCGAGGGAGTTCTTCACGACGCGGTAGCTCCCGTCCGCGCCCCGCACCTTCCGGCGCAGGTCGGTCACGGTAGGAACGTCGAGCCCCTTGAAGTCGACCAGAATGACGCTCTCGGCGCCGCTCAGTTCGCCCCGGAGAGCGTCCAGCCGAGTTTCCTTCTCTGCCCTGCTGAGTGCCATCGTGCTGCCTGTATCCCGTCTGCCGCCCCCGCTAACCCTTGGCGCCCGCCTCGACGCTCGCGGTGTCGATCGGCACCCCCGGACCCATCGTCGACGCGATGGCGATGCTCCGGACGTAGCGGCCCTTCGCGGCGGCCGGCTTTGCCTTGATCACGCTCGCGGCGAGGGCCATCGCGTTCTCGTGCAACTGCGGCACCTCGAACGACGCCTTGCCGATCGGCGCGTGCACGACGCCCGCCTTGTCTACGCGGTACTCCACCTTGCCCGCCTGGATCTCCCGGACCGCCCGGCCGACGTCGAGAGTCACGGTGCCGGTCTTCGGGTTCGGCATCAGGCCGCGGGGACCGAGCACGCGTCCGAGCCGGCCGACCACGCGCATCATGTCGGGCGTGGCGACGACGGCGTCGAAATCGAGCCAGCCGCCGGCGATCTTCTCCACCAGCTCCTCGCCGCCCACGACGTCGGCGCCCGCCTCCTGCGCCTCTTCCTGCCGGTCCGGCCCGGCAATCACCACCACGCTCTTGGTCCGCCCCAGGCCGTGAGGCAGCACGACCGTGCCGCGCACCATCTGATCCGCATGCTTCGGGTTGACGCCGAGACGCATCGCCATCTCCACCGTCTCGTCGAACTTGGCGAACGTCAGGCTCTTGACCAGCGGCAACGCCTCGTCGAGCGTGTACGGCGTCCGGTCCACCTTCGCCTGCGCCGCCGCGAACTGCTTGCCGCTCTTCTTCATTCGTCGACCCTGCCCTCTACCTCGATGCCCATCGACCGCGCGGTGCCGGCGACAATCTCGGCCGCCCCCTCGATCGAGTTGGCGTTCAGGTCGGGCATCTTCGTCTTGGCGATCTCGCGCACCTGCTCCAGCGTCACGTGGCCGACCTTCGTCCGGTTCGGCTCGCCGGACCCCTTGGCGATGTTGGCCGCGCGCTTCAGCAGCACGGCGGCCGGGGGCGTCTTGGTGATGAAGCTGTAGGAGCGGTCGGCGTAGACGGTGACCACGGCGGGAATGATCAGCCCCTCCTGGCTGGCCGTCTTCGCGTTGAACGCCTTGCAGAAGTCCATGATGTTGACGCCGTGCGGGCCCAGCGCGGTTCCGACCGGCGGGGCCGGCGTCGCCTTCCCGGCGGCGATCTGCAGTTTCACCTGTCCGATGACCTTCTTCGCCATGACTGCGTCAGATCTTCTCCACTTGCAGGAAGTCGAGCTCCACGGGGGTCGCGCGCCCAAAGATGGTCACCATCACCCGCAGCGTGTTGCGATCCATGTTCACGTCGTCCACCACGCCGTTGAAGCTGGCGAACGGCCCCTCGTTAATCCGGACCTGGTCGCCCTTGTCGAACGTGTACTTCGGCTTCGGCTGCTCGGCCGCCACCGTTACTTGGTGCAGGATCTGGTCGACTTCCTCCCGCGTCAGGGGGGTCGGCTTCGACCCGGCCCCTACGAACCCGGTCACCTTCGGCGTGTTCTTCACCACGTGCCACGCCTGATCGGACATCTGCATCTCGACCAGGATGTAGCCGGGGAAGAACCGTTTCGACGTAATCACCTTCCGGCCGCCCCGCATCTCGACGACGTCCTCCGTCGGCACGAGCACCTCGCCGATCTCGTCCTCCATGCCGTAGGCCTGCACGCGCTGCTTCAGCGAGTCCTCCACCTTCTTCTCGAAGCCGGAGTACGTGTGCACGATGTACCAGCGCCGGGTAGCTACGTCAGTCATCGTTCATTACTCTGCTAAACGCCGAACGCCTGGAACACGCCGCGCGCAAGCCGGTCGAGCACCAGGTCGATGCCCCACAGATACAGGCCGAAGGCGATCGAGACGAGGATCACGACGATGGTGGTCGCCTGCACTTCCCGCCACGTGGGCCAGGTGACGCGCTCCATCTCGTTGCGCACCTGCGCCAGGAAGGTGCGGGACCGGCCCCACCAGCCGAACACGCCCGGCGCGTAGGGGGTCACCTCGCGCGCGGTCTTCGTCCTTGCGGGCTTCACGTCGTCTCCTCTAGGTCCTCAGTGAAAACTGGCAGGCCAGGAGGGGCTCGAACCCCCAGCCCCCGGTTTTGGAGACCGGTGCTCTACCAATTGAGCTACTGGCCTGCTTATCTCCGGCGTATGACGCGGGCGCCCCGCGCCACCGCACTACTTCGTCTCCCGGTGCGGCTTGTGTGCCCGGCACCACCGGCAGTACTTCTTCATCTCCAGCCGGTCGGGCGTCGTCCGCTTGTTCTTCGTGGTCGTGTAGGTTCGCCGTTTGCACTCCGTACACGCCAGAATCACGATACTGCGCATGGTGACGCCTCCCGGTCCGTTCCGCGTGCCCGCCTACTCGACGATGTCGGTAATCGTCCCCGAGCCGACCGTTCGGCCGCCTTCACGGATCGCGAACCGCAACCCCTTCTCGAGCGCGACCGGCGTGATCAGCTCCACCGTGATCGACACGTTGTCGCCGGGCATCACCATTTCGACGCCGTCCGGCAGCTCCGCCACACCCGTCACGTCCGTCGTCCGCAGGTAGAACTGCGGCCGGTACCCCTTGAAGAACGGGGTGTGCCGTCCCCCCTCCTCCTTGGTGAGGACGTACACCTCGCCCTTGAACTTCGTGTGGGGCGTAATCGACTTCGGCTTCGCAAGGACCTGGCCCCGCTCCACCTCGTCCTTCTCCGTGCCGCGCAGCAGCACGCCGATGTTGTCGCCGGCGACGCCCTCGTCGAGCAGCTTCCGGAACATCTCTACGCCGGTCACGACCTTCTTGCGCGTCTCCGCGAAACCGACGATCTCGACCTCTTCACTGGTATTGACCTTGCCGCGCTCGACGCGTCCGGTCACGACCGTGCCACGGCCCGAGATGGAGAAGACGTCCTCGATCGGCATGAGGAACGGCTTGTCGACGTCGCGCTCCGGCAGCGGGACGTAGTCGTCGACTGCCGCCATCAGCTCCTCGATCGCCTTTTCACCGTCCGTATCTCCCTCCAGAGCCTGAAGCGCCGAACCCAGGACGACCGGAACGTCGTCACCCGGGAACTCGTAGCTGCTGAGGAGCTCGCGCACCTCCAGTTCCACGAGCTCGAGCAGCTCGGGGTCGTCGACGGCGTCCACCTTGTTCAGGAAAACCACCAGCGACGGGACGCCGACCTGGCGCGCGAGCAGGATGTGCTCCCGCGTCTGCGGCATGACGCCGTCGGTCGCCGCCACGACGAGGATCGCCCCGTCCATCTGCGCGGCGCCGGTGATCATGTTCTTGATGTAGTCGGCATGACCCGGACAGTCGACGTGCGCGTAGTGCCGGTTGGCGGTCGTGTACTCGACGTGGGCGGTGGCGATGGTGATGCCCCGCTCCTTTTCCTCCGGCGCGTTGTCGATCTCGTCGAACGCCCGCACCGTGTTGGTCGGATCGTTCTTGGCCATGACGGAGGTAATCGCCGCCGTCAGCGTCGTCTTGCCGTGGTCGATGTGACCGATCGTGCCGATGTTCACGTGCGGCTTGGATCGATCGAACTTTTCCTTCGCCATGCCTGCCTTTCCTTCCTCTTTGGGTGTGCCGTCCCGCCAACGTGTGTGGAGCCGATGACCGGGCTTGAACCGGTGACCTCGTCCTTACCAAGGACGCGCTCTACCGCTGAGCTACATCGGCTCGAGCCGCCCTCCGTGCGTGGTCCCGATAAATGCTGGAGCGGGAGACGGGGATCGAACCCGCGACCAACAGCTTGGAAGGCTGTGACTCTACCACTGAGTTACTCCCGCTTCGTTCCCCGCGCCCCCCGTATCTGCAACCTGGTGGCGAGGGGAGGATTCGAACCTCCGAAGCCGCTAGGGCGACAGATTTACAGTCTGTTGCGTTTGACCGCTCCGCAACCTCGCCGAACTTTTCCCGCTGCTACTGCGTCGCGTTCGCTGCCTGATGGAGCTGGCGAAGGGATTCGAACCCCCGACCCGCTGATTACAAATCAGCTGCTCTGCCTGACTGAGCTACGCCAGCAGGACGAACCCTGCATCTTAGCACAGTCAGAGCGGCACCGGCAAAAGCACACTCTCTTTCCAACGACACCTGAGCGCGATTCCAACGACAGATGAGCCTCAAGCGGCGTTCCCCCCGTGCTTCGGTGGCCGCAGTCCGCCCTCAGCGACGGCAAACAGGAGTCGACCTGCCAGGTCGAGTCTACGGCCCCGCAGCCTCCTCCGCACCCGGACTGCCTCCCGGCCTCCACGCGACACCGATCACATAGGGCAGGTCCAGCCGCTCGCCAGCCCAGTTGGGAATCGACGTATTGGCGTCGATCTCGATGCCGTCCTCGGCAAGCTTCGCGTCCATCGGCGCCAGCGGCGCACCCGACCAACTGGGAGGCGCGGGCACCGTCTGCAACAACTGGCCATTCGGCCGTGTGAACCGCGGCTGACCTTCCGCATCAAGGGTCAGGCCGAATCCCTCCTCGTGCACCGCGCGATGATGCCGCCTACAGAGCAGCACCAGGTTGTCCAGCTTCGTTGTACCGCCATCCGCCCAGTGCTTGACGTGATGAGCGTCGCAGCGCCGCGCCTCACAGCCGGGGAAGCGGCAGTGCTGGTCCCGTGACTCCTGGGCCCGGCGCAACGCAGGGGAGACCGTCCGCGTCTTGCGTCCAACATCAAGAACATTGCCCTTGGCGTCATGGCGCATCACCACCTTGCCGGCATCGCAGGCAACACGCCGGGACGTTTCCGCGGAAACGCGGATCCCGCCCGCTTCCTCCAGGGCAGCCTGCCCGGCACTCGCCAACCCTTTGCCCGAGTTGTTCTCGCTCGGACCGTCGGTCGCCCCGGACGTTTCCGCGGAAACGTCGTCCCGCAATGTCTCCGGGTCGACGTGCACGACCACCTGGTAGCGGTCGCCCGCCGTCCCCGTGTCCAGCTTCGCGGCAAGCGCGCTCTCCGCAATCAGCCCCAGCGCATCCCCCCGCCGGCAGGCCGGCGATTCCTTCTCCACGTTCTTCGGCTCCGCGTCCTTCGCTTCCTGGTAGAGCTGCTCGGACGCCGCCTCGATGGCCCGTCGCACCACCGCGCCCAACTCCGGCGTCAACAACGCCCGGACGACGAACATGCCGTCGACATCCGGATAGATGCTGAGCTCCTGGTTCCGCCGCCGCTTCGCGTCCTCCCGCCCCTCCTGCTGGCGGTCGCACAGCCGCCACGCCCGGGCGATGCGCTCGAGGTCGGCCGCCGTCGACTGGCGGGCGAGATGCAGCAGGCGGTCCTCGGTCGCCGCCGTCGCGACCCGGGTGATGGCGCGCACCTTCGAGTAAGAGATCTGGCCCCGCCGCAGCGCGTCGGAGGTCTTCGGCAGGTCGGCCAGGGCATGCGCCACCCGCACGTACTCCCGCGCGGTGCCGGGGGCCAGGTTGGCCCGCCAGCTCAGCCACTGGGGGTAGGACGTGGCGCCCGACCAGCCTCCCAGCTCGTCGAAGCGGCGGATACGGACCAGCAGCTCGTAGATGGCGGCGTCGATGCGGGCGGAGAGCTCGGCGATCTCGTTCTCGAGGCGGTTGCGCTCTTCGCGGTTCCGGCGGAGCTCGTCGGGAGACGGAATCGGGGCCTTGTCGGACGTCGTGGAAGTGTTCATACCTCCAGTGTAAACCACTGTATTTAGACCGTTTAGCTTCGACTGTGGCGGTCGCGCCGAGGCCCAGATGAACCTGCCGTCGCGATTCGCGGCCGCGTCGCTCTACGGCGCTGTCAGGCTGCTGGAACGGCGTGTTTACCCACCGGTTGGGAAGTTCCGGAGGGGCCTCGGAAAAAACGTGTCAAGCAGATTCTCGGTTGATCTGCCGCGTTTGATTCGACGTCATCTCGAGTTCGATCCCGACACCCCTCGAGCTCGTCGCCGAGGCGACCCACCCCGAGCAGGGGCAGATTGCCACCCGCTCACTCCATGTAGGGCATCGGCGGGGTCTTGCCGCGGAGCCGCGCGTACACCGTCAACGCGCCCCGGTGGTGGGCCGTGTGGTCGGTAATCGCCCCAAAGATCGCCGCGCGCGGCTGGTCGCCGAGGATGGGACCGGCCGGCAGCGGGCGGCTCCAGTCGTCGTCCGACTTCGACTCGATCACCTGGCGAGCGTTGTCGACCGCCCGCGTGAACCACGCGCGGGCGTCGGCGAGCGACGTTACCTCGCGCACCTTTCGATCGAGCGCCTCGAACTCCAGGCTGAACCCGGTCGGGCTGAACGCGCCCTCAACGAACCAGTCGATGGTCTGGGCCGCGTGCGCCACGTGCTGGGCCGCGGTGAAGGTGCCCTCCGCGGGGGCGTAGCCCGAGTCGTCCTCGGTCAGGGCGCGGGTGCTGCGGTCGAAATACTCCCGTGCCTCGTCCAGATCGCGAAGCAAGCGTTCCTTCATCGGTCCGTTCTCCGTTTCTCGCGCAACCAACCCTGTAGGCCCCGGGCCATTCGACGGCGCGGGCCTTTGAGTTGTTCCAGCGTAACAGGTTACCGCACGCGGGAGCTTGTGCTACGGGGCTGGGCGTTGCGGTCCGGGTGCGACGGTGGGCGACGTTGCCGGACCGCCTCGAACAGGGCGATGCCCGCCGCGACGGACGCGTTCAGGCTGTCCAGCCGCCCCGCCAGGGGAAGCGCGGCAAGCCAGTCGCACCCCTCCCGGACCAGGTGACGGAGGCCCCGTCCCTCGCCGCCGACGACGAGCGCCACCGGCACACGCAGGTCGATCTCGTAGATCGTCCGCGGCGCCTCCGCGTCAAGGCCGACCGTCCAGACTCCCGCCGACCGGAGCTCGGCGAGAGCCCGCGCGACGTTCACGACCGGCGCCACGGGAAGGTGGGCCAGTGCCCCGGCCGACGCCTTGACCGCCGCCGCCGTCAACGGCGCCGCGCGCCGCGTCGGCACCACCAGGCCGGACGCCCCGGCCGCCTCTGCCGTCCGGGCGATCGCGCCCAGGTTGTGAGGATCCTCGATGCCGTCCAGCACCACGATCAGCGCCGGCGCCCCGCCTTCGACCAGATCGCGGACCGCGCGGGGCTCGGGCGGACGAATCGTCGCCACCACGCCCTGGTGGACGCCGCCCGACGCGAGGCGATTCAACTCGTCCGGCTCGGCGCGCCGGACCTCCACGCGCCCCCGCTCCGCCAGGCGGAGCAGCTCGTCGAGGCGGCCCTGCCGCCGCCTACTCACCGTGAGGGCCGTCACATGCCCGCCGCGGAGCGCCTCCAGCACCGGGTTGAGGCCGTAGATCACCATGGCGGGTTTGGCGCGACGTCCTGGGAACCCTGGGAACGCAGCGGGGGTTTCACCACGGGTCGCTAGGAATGTAGCGGGAGTTCCACCACGGGCTCCTACGGTGCCGGCACGTCCCGCACGACCGGCACGACGGTCGCGACAGCATGGACGACGATCCCCTCGCCGCGGCCCACGGCGTCCATTCCCTCGGCCGTCTTTGCCTTGATGCTGATCGCGCCGGGCGGGATGCCGAGCGGATCCGAAAGGCGCTCACGCATTGCCTCGACGTGCGGCCCGAGCTTCGGCCGCTGGGCGATGACGACGACGTCGACGTTGCCGGGAGCGAAGCCGTGCGCGCGCACAATCGCCACCGCCCCCCGCAGCAGCTCGATGCTCGACGCGCCCTTCCACCGCGGATCGGTATCGGGAAAGTGCCGGCCGATGTCGCCCGCCGCCGCCGCGCCCAAGAGCGCGTCGGTCACCGCGTGGCAGACCCCGTCGGCGTCGGAGTGGCCGGCCAGACCGACGTCGTGCGGGATCTCGATCCCGCCCAGGATCAGGGGACGCCCCGCCTCCGTGCGATGCGAGTCATAGCCGAAGCCGATCCGGACCGCGCCGCCGCCCGTTCCGAGACGCGCCATGGCCTCGTCCACATCCGCCGCCGTCGTCACCTTCACGTTCGCGGGATCGCCCTCCACCAGCCGGACCGGGTGTCCGGCCCGCTCCGCGAGCAGCGCCTCGTCGGTCGCCTCGACACCCTTCCGTCCCAGGGCGACGGCCTCCCGAAGGACGTCGAGGCGGAAGCCCTGCGGCGTCTGGGCCAGCCAGATGCGGTCCCGCGGCAGCGTCGCCGCCACCATCACGGGGTCCGCCGCCCCGGCCGCCGCCATCGCGGGGTCGGCCATCCCGGCCGCCTCCTTGACGGTGTCGGTCGCCCGGAGGGCGGGCACCGCCGCTCCGGTTTCCGCGGCGGCGTCGATGACGCGGTCTATCAGCGCGGCGCTGCAGAAGGGGCGCGCCGCATCGTGCACGAGGACGATGTCGGCGCCCTCCCCGACCGCGTCGACGCCCGCCGCCACCGAGTCCTGCCGCCGGGCGCCGCCCGCGACGACGCGGACCGGCGACGCGCAGGCCGCCAGCCCCGGCGGCGGCGACTGCGCAGCATCGGCCGGGAGCACGACGATGAGCTCGGCGACGCGGTCGTGCCGATCGAACGGGGCGACGCCATGCTCCAGCAGCGTCCGGCCGCCGGCGCGGCGGAACTGCTTCGGCACGCCGCCGCCAGAACGGCGCCCGCGCCCTCCCGCGGCAATCACCGCCGCTACCCGGACGGAATGATCCATCGGCCTGTCTCTGTCCCTCCCGCCGCTTCCAGCACCCGCGCCGCGCTCAAACTGAGCACGTGCTCCAGATCCGCCACGAGCACGGGGCGCGGAGCATACACCACCAGCAACACCCGCGCCGCGTCCGGCGTAATCATCGTCCGCGCGGAATCGGACGTCGGATTCCCGAACGGTCCGGCCGCGTCGTACAACGCCGGCCGCCCACCCACATGCACCACCGGCTTGCCGATTCCGGCGTACTCGTCGCCGTCGCCCCCGCGCCGCAGCACGATCGGTCCCGTCACCCGGTCGAGGTCGTACAGGCCGAACGGCAACTGCGTCACCAGCGAACAGGCGTTGCAGGCATCCACCAGCGTGTTGATGCGGGGCCAGGGCAGGCCGCGACGGACCCGCCGCCACAGCGCCTCGGACGACGGGCGGGTGCGGGTCGGATCGATCCCGAATCGCCGGTACATCGCGCGGACCAGCGCCACGCGCGCCTCCGCCGCGGCGCCGACCGTCAGTTCCGAGGTCGATTCCACGCCGGCAAGGGCGGGAGAGGCCGCCTCCGGCCCTCGATCGTCGGCCGTTACGCGGACCGACACGCCCTCGAACCGCAGCACGCCGAGGCGCACCACGTCGTGCAAGTCACCGGCAACGGATACGCCCGCGTCCGCGGCGGTGCAGGTAGCCCCGGCGTTGGCGGCGGCGGTGCGGGTGGCCCCGGCCGCGGCGGTGCGGGTGGCTCCCCCGCCGGCGCCGCTCGCGGCCGGGGTTGCCGGCGTGCCGGTCATCGCCCCTCCAACTCCGCCACCGTCGCCGAGACCACGCCCTGCGCCTGCTCCGCCAACCGCGTCACGTCGTCGCGGGTGAGGCCGCCGGTGGGAATCGGGTCGTGCACGACAATCGACACGTCGCCCGGGCAAGTCATCAGCCGTCCCTTCAGCATGACATGGCGCGTGCCGCTGACGGCCACCGGCACCAGGTCGGCGCCGGCCTCGATCGCGAGCAGGAACAGTCCCCGCTTGAACCGCGCGACCCGCCCATCGCGGCTCCGCGTCCCCTCCGGAAAGACGATCAGCGAGTCGCCGCGCTCGATCATCCGCGCCACCTGGCCGAGCGCGGTGACGCCGGCCCGCTTCCGGTCGACCAGCAGGTGGCCGGTCCAGCGCAGGTGCCAGCCGATCACGGGAAACGCTCCGAGCGACGCCTTCGCAATGATCCGGAGTTGCGCCGGGATCGACGCGAACAGCACCGGGATGTCGTAGATGCTCTGATGGTTGGAGACGAAGATGTACGACCGGTCGCGCTCCACGCGATCGAGGCCGCGCGCGTCGACGCGGACGCCGGTCGTGCCCAGGATCCAGCGCGACCAGGCGCGCGCGCAGCCATGCGCCAGCCGACCGCGCCGGTCGACCAGCATCGAGGCGAGCGACAGCATCCCCAGCACGAGGGTGTAGACCGAGATGGCGGGGATCAGCCAGAAGACCGTCCGCCACCAGTGGAACGGCGGGAGCCGCATCTCTCAGGCGAGCGCCTCCAGCGCCTCCTCCACCGAGCGGACGCCCACCAGCTCGCATCGCGCATCCGCCTCACCGTCGGCGCCGGACGCCGTCGCCTCGGCCGCCGCGCCGGCATTCGCCTCCGGCAGCACGCACCGCCGGAAGCCGAGCTGCGCCGCTTCCTTGACCCGCAGGTCCGCCTGGGTGGTCCCGCGCACCTCGCCCCCCAGGCCTACCTCGCCGAAGATCGCGGTGCCGGGACGGACCCCCCGGTTGCGGAGGCTCGACGCCACCGCGGCGACCACGCCGAGATCCGCCGCCGGCTCGTTCACCTCCAGGCCCCCCGCCACGTTGACGAAGACGTCCTCGCCGGCGAGGCTCAGCCCGGCGCGTTTCTCGAGCACGGCGAGCAGCAGCGACAGCCGGTTCTGATCGATCCCGCTCGCCATCCGCCGCGCCGTCCCGTAGGCGCCGGCCGCAACCAGAGCCTGCACCTCGACCAGGATGGGCCGCGTCCCTTCCGCCGAACAGAGCACGACGGAGCCGGGCACGCTGGCCGGGCGCTCCGAGAGAAACATGCGCGACGGATTCGGCACCGGCACGAGGCCGGTCCCGGTCATCTCGAACACTCCCAGCTCGCTCGCCGCGCCGAAGCGGTTCTTGACCGCCCGGACGATCCGGTGGGCATGATGCCGCTCCCCCTCGAAGTAGAGCACCGTATCGACGACATGCTCCAGGACCTTCGGGCCGGCCAGGCTGCCGTCCTTCGTCACGTGTCCCACGAGCAGGGTGGGCAGGTTGCGCCGCTTGGCGTTGAACATCAGGTGCGTCGCCGCCTCGCGCACCTGACCGACGCTGCCCGGCGCGGACGTGAGCTGCAGCGAGTAGATGGTCTGAATGGAGTCGACCACGAGGAGCGCCGGCGACACACGGTCCACGGCGGCGAGAAGCCGCTCCAGGCAGGTCTCGGCCAGCAGATACAGCGGGACGGACTCGCTGATGCCCAGACGCCGGCCCCGCTCCTTCACCTGCCGCTCGGATTCTTCGCCCGACGCGTAGAGGACCGGGCCGACCGCTCCCGCCACCGCGCCGGCCGACTGCAACAGCAGCGTCGACTTGCCGATCCCCGGCTCGCCTCCCACCAGCACCACCGAGCCGGCGACGACCCCGCCGCCCAGCACGCGGTCGAACTCGCCGAAGCCGCTCGTGAAGCGGGCCGCCTGCTCCAGGTCCACCTCGGCGTAGCGGCGCACCTTGGCCGGCTCGCCCGCCGCCGCGCCGCCGTAACGGCCCGGCTCGCCGCCGGCGGCGGGCGCCTCCGGCTCCTCGACCATCGTGTTCCAGGCCCCGCAGTCGCCGCACTGGCCGGACCACTTGCGCGCCCGGCTGCCGCACGACTGGCAGACGAACACCGTCCGCCCGCCGGTCTTCGCCTTTGCCATCTGTGGTTTGACGGGAAGCTCAGCGATTATATGTCCGCACTATCCGCGCCCCGACCCGGCAGAGCACCTCGTGCGGCACCGTGCCAATCGCCCTGGCGATCTCGTTGGCGCCGATCCTCGCGCCCGCCTGCTCGCCCAGGATCACCACGTCATCGCCCGGGCCGGCCGGCACCGCGGTCACGTCGACCGTCAGCGAGTCCATCGCGACCGTCACGACGTCGGCGCGCGCGCCGCCTATCAGCACCGACCCGCGGCCCGCGAGCCGCAGGTCGAGCCCATCGGCGTAGCCGGCCGGAATGATCGCCACCCGCATCGGCCGGTCGGCCACGAACCGCGCGCCGTAGCCGGCCGACTCGCCCGGCCACATCCCCTTGACGGCGACGATGCGGCTGCGGACCGACATGACGGGCCGGAGCTCGAGATCGGTTTCGAGCGGCGACGGCTCGATGCCGTACAGCAGCAGGCCGGGCCGGACCGCGTCGTACCACGTGCGCGGATCCCGCAGGAGCGCGGCACTGTTCGCGGCGTGCCACCGCACGCCGTCCAGCCCGAACCCGCGGGCCGCGCCGCGCACCGCCTCGAACCGTTCGCGCTGCTCCGCGAACAGCGGGTGGCCGGCCAGCTCGGCGGTGGCGAACTGCGTGTAGACCGAGTCCACCACCAGGTGCGGCGAGCCGACGACCTCGGGCAACGTGTCGCGCAGGTTGTCGTCGCGGAAGCCGAACCGGTGCATGCCGGTGTCTATCTTCAGATGCACGCGCAGCCGTACGCCACGCGCCCCGGCCGCCTCGGCCAGCGCCCGCGCCGCGCCCGGCGACGAGACGGTAGGCGTCAGATCGTGTTCGAAGAGTCCGGCCAGGTCGCTCACGCTCAGGGCGCCGAACACCAAGATCGGCGCCGATACCCCCGCCGCGCGCAGCTCGATCCCCTCCTCGATGTCGGCGCAGGCGAGCAACGGCATCGACGACGCCGGCGCGCCGCCTTCCGCCGCCGCCCGTTCGAGGGCCAGGGCGACCGGCGCCGCGCCATGGCCGTAGGCGTTCGCCTTGACGACGGCGATCACATGAGGCGGAGCGGAACGTCCCGCCGCGCGGCTGCCCGCCACATGGCGCAGGATCGCGCCGTAGTTGTGGACCAGGGCGTCGAGATCGACGGTGGCGTGGGTCGGACGAATCACCGGACTCGACCCGTTACTCGTCGTCCAGCAGCGGATCCGAGAGGAAGTCGGAATCCGACCCCGAGTCGATCTCGTCCGGCGGCGGCTCCCGGTCGTCCCGTGCGTAGTCAGGCGCCGCCCCCGGCCGCGCGAGCATCTCGAACCGGGTCTGTTCCTTCAGGAAGGCGAGCTTCACCGTACCGGTCGGGCCGTTCCGCTGCTTGCCGATGATGATCTCGGCAATACCGTCGTTCTCCGGCGTCGACTCGTACATCTCTTCCCGGTAGATGAACATCACGACGTCGGCGTCCTGCTCCAGCGCGCCCGACTCCCGCAGGTCGGAGAGCTGCGGGCGGCGGTCCGTCCGCGCACGCGATTCCGGCGCGCGGCTGAGCTGCGAGAGGGCGATGACCGGCACGTTCAGTTCCTTCGCCAACTGCTTCAGGGCGCGCGAGATGGACGCCAGCTCCTGCGTCCGGTTCTCGAACCGGCCGCGCCCCTGCATCAACTGGAGGTAGTCGATGACCAGCAGGTCGAGACCGTGCTCCGCCTTGAGCCGGCGCGACTTCGCGCGCATCTCCAGCACGCCGATGCCGGCCGTGTCGTCGATGTGCATGCGCATCTCGGCCATCCGTCCCATGGCGCGGGTCAGGGCGCCGTAGTCCGCCTGGGTCAGCAGGCCGGTCCGGAAACGGTGCGAATCGACCTGCGCCTCCGAGGTGAGCAGCCGCATGAAGAGCTGCTCCTTCGCCATCTCCAGGCTGAAGACGCCGACCGTCCGCCCGTTCCCCAGCGCCACGTTGCGGCCGATGTTCAAGGCGAACGCGGTCTTCCCCATCGAGGGGCGGGCGGCCACGATAACGAGATCGGCCGGCTGGAGACCCGCCGTCAATTCGTCGATGTCCTCGAATCCGGTCGCCACGCCGGTGACGAAACCCTGCTGCGACTGCAGCCGCTCGACCGTGTCGCCGCCCGCCTCGACCAGCTTGGCCATGGAGACGAACCCGCTCGAGATGCGCCCCTCGGCGATCTCGAAGATCTCCTGCCCCGCCCGGTCGAGGACGTCATCCGCCGACTCGTCGGAGGCGTAGGCGGTGGCGGCGATGCGGTTGGCCGAGTTGATCAGCGCGCGAAGGGTCGCGTGCTCCTTGACGATGTGGGCGTAGTGCTGGACGTTGGTCGAGCGGGGCACGCCATCGGCGAGCGCGGAAATGTAGGCGGCGCCGCCCACCTGTTCGAGCTGGTCGCCCCGAGTCAGTTCCGCCCGGAGGGTGACCAGGTCGATCGGATCGCCCCGCTCGGAGAGGGCGACCATGACGTCGAAGACGCGGCGGTGGGCGTCGCGGAAGAAATCGTCCGAGTCGATCAGTTCCGCGACGACATCGAGGGCGGCGTTGTGGACCAGGATGGCGCCGAGAACGCTCCGCTCCGCCTCCAGGTTGTGCGGGAGCACGCGTTCGGCCTGTCCGGCGGCAGTCGGCGCCATCGTTCCTTCCTAGCAGTCCGTGGTGAAACCCCCGCTACATTCGAGCGGCGATGCATCCCGGCTGATGCGCGCTTCGAGCGTAACGGTCAGGACTCGGTCTCGACCTCCGGTTCCGGCTCCGACGCCGGCGCGTCCGGCAGTTCGTCATCCGACGTGCCGGCGGACGCGGCGGCCACTTCGGCCTCGCCGGTCTCCCCGGTCTCGTCGGCCTGCGGCGCCGCAACCTGGCTGCCGTAGCCTTCCGCCACGACGTTCACCACCACCTCGGCGGTCACATCGTGGTGCAGCTTTATCGGCACCGGGAACGCGCCCAGCGACTTGATCGCCTCGCGCAGGCGGATCTGCTTCTTCGAGATCTCCACCTCGGCGCCCTCGAAAGCCTCGGCAATATCGGCCGAGGTGACCGAACCGTACAGCGTCCCGGTCTGACCGACACGCCGCACGATCGTGCATTCGAGGCCCGCCATCCGGCTCGCGACCGCCTCGGCGGCCACCCGTTCCTCCGCCTCGCGCGCCTCGGCCAGGGACCGCTCCCGCTCCACCTGGCGCTTGTTCGCCTCGGTTACCTGCAACGCCAGCTTCTGCGGCAGGAGGTAGTTGCGCGCATAGCCGTTCGCGACGGTCACGATGTCGCCGCGCCGGCCGAGATGCTCGACATGATTCCTCAGGATGACTTCCATCGTTGCCCTCTGTGGATAGACCGTTCCGGCGGTCGTCTATCAGTCGATGACGTAGGGGATCAGCGCAAGCTGCCGCGCCCGCTTGATGGCCCTAGTCAACGCCCGCTGGCACCTCGCGCAGGTGCCGGAGATCCGTCGCGGCTGGATCTTGCCCCGGTCGCCCAACGCCATCATCAGCAGCCGGACGTCCTTGTAGTCGATGTAGTCGATCTTCTCGACGCAGAAACGGCACACCTTGCGCCGGCGCCCGCCGGTCGGCCGCCGTCCGCCGCCGCCACCCTTGCCCGATCCGCCTCGTCCGCCGCGGCGGCCGTCACGTTCATCGCTCATGACTGCTGCTCCTTGTCCGCCGGCTCGGCCGGCGCCTCATCAGGCTCCGCCGCCGTCTCCGGCTCCGCTGCCGGTTCCGGTTGCGTGTCTTCCGGCTGCGCGTCGCTGGCGGCCGCCGCCTCGGGGGCCGGCGCCTCCGCCGCCGCGGCAACCGGCTCGGCCGCTTCCTCAGCCGTCTCCGTGTCAGTCGCCGCTGCGTCCGCCGCCGCTGGCGCGGCGGGCGCCGTTTCCACGGCGGGCGGCGCCCCCTTGACTCGACGGCGCCCCTGCCGCCCTTGACGCCGTGAGCGCCTGTGCGCCGCCTTGCGCATCACCTCGTCCACCCGGATCACCAGGTGGCGCAGCAACTGCTCCATGACGCGCAGGCGCCGTTCCAGCTCGGTCACCATGTCGCCCGGGCCGGTGATCAGGACGATCACGTACGTGCCCTCGCGGTGGCGGTTGATCTCGTAGGCGAGGCGGCGGCGGCCCCAGACGTCGGTATTGTCTACGGTTCCGCCCAGCTGCTGGACGATCTCGGAAATCCGTTCGTGCAGTTCGTTCACGCCGTCGTCCGTTACCGTCGGACTGACGACGTAGGCCAATTCGTACTGTCGGTGTATTTCGCTCATGCTGCTCCTCTCGGACTGAACGGCCGCCGGCCCTCCGGCGGCAAGGAAGCGTTTCAGTTGAACCGGTTCATCGTCTTCTCGATGCCGTCCGCGATGAACGTTTCCACCGCGTCGGCCGCGCGCTCGATCATCTCCTCCACCGTCTCCATCTCGTCCCGTTCGAACCGCGCCAGCACGTGGTTCGCCAAATCCCGCCGTTCGTCGCCCCGCCCGACGCCGAGTCGCAGCCGCGCGAACCCGAAGGTGCCGAGCGACGCGATGATCGACGACAGCCCGTTGTGGCCGCCGTCCGATCCTTCCGGCCGCGCGCGGAGCTTGCCGAGCGGCAGGTTGACGTCGTCGGCCACCACCAGCAGCGCCTCCGGCTCGATCCGGTAGTAGTGCTGCAGTTCCTGCACCGCCCAGCCGCTCCGGTTCATGTACGTGAGCGGCTTCGCCAGCATGACCCGCGCTTCCGGACCGCGCTGGCGCGCCATCACCGCGTCGGCGGGAGCGGCCTCGAACGCCAGGCCGAACCGCTCGGCCAGCAGATCGACGACGCCAAAACCGACGTTGTGCCGTGTGCCCAAGTACTGCCGCCCCGGATTCCCCAGACCGACGATTAGATGCACGGCATGCTCCGCGCCCCGCCGTCCGCGCCGTCCGCCTCACGCGGCGGCGCGCGGCAGTCAGCTTCCGCCGCCCTCGGCCTTCTCCTCCTTCTCGCCCTCGGCATCTGCCGCGGCTTCGTCCTCGACTTCCTCCTCGTCGCCCTCTTCCTCGCCCGTGTCCACCTTCGACGCCACCACGTGCACCAGCAGCACGTCGAGATCCGTAACCGGCGTCCAGTCCACGTCCTCCGTCACGTCCCGCAGGCGGATGCCCTCGCCAATGTGCAGCGGCGTGACGTCCACCTCGATGTGTTCGGGAATCTCCCTCGGCAGGCACTCCACCTGCACCTCGCGCGTCGTGAAGTCGACCAGGCCGCCCTGCTGCTTGACGCCCGCCGCCTCGCCCGTCAGGTGCACCGGCACGTTCACCGTGATCACCTTGTCGAGGGCAACGCGCAGGAAGTCCACATGCAGCAACTCGTCGGTGAGGGGGCTGAGCTGCACGTCCTTCACGAGCACCGCGCTGCCCCGGCCTCCATCCACCTCGAGGTCGAAGATGGTGTTCAACCCCGACTCAGAATGGAGAAGCCGGAGCAGTTGCTTCGGGTCGATCGTGACCGCCGTGTCGCCGTCCGTGCCGCCGTAGACCACCCCCGGCACCTGGCCGGCGCGGCGCAGGCGGCGCGCTTCGTTCTTGCCGCGCGTCGTCCGGGTGGCGGCCGTCAATGTCAAGTCCATCTCGATGCTGACTCCTGCCGGTCTCGCGCTCGATCCCTCTGGCCGGCTGCCTGCCGCCTAGACGAACAGCGACGAGACCGATGTTTCCTGGTGGATGCTCTCTATCGCCTTTCCCAGCAGCCGGGCGACGGACAACGTCCGGATCTTCGGGCACGCTTCGAACTCGGGGCGGAGCGGAATAGTATCAGTCACGATCAACTGCTCCAGCGCCGAATCCTCGATCCGCTGCAGCGCCGGCCCCGACAGCACGCCGTGCACGGCGCAGCCGATGACGCTCGCGGCCCCGTTCCGCCGCAGCGCGTTGGATGCCTGGGCCAGCGTTCCGGCGGTGTCTACGATGTCGTCGAGCAGGATGCAGGTTCGGCCCTCCACCTCGCCGACGACGTTCATTACCTCGGCGTGCCCGTCCCCCGAGCGCCGCTTGTCGATGATCGCGAGGTCCGCATGGAGCCGCTTCGCGTAGGCGCGCGCCCGCTCCACGCCGCCGGCGTCGGGCGAGACAATCGTGACCTGGTCGTTCGAGCGTGCGCTCGACAGGTACTCGATGAAGACCGGCGTAGCGAACAGGTGGTCGACCGGGATGTCGAAGAAACCCTGGATCTGCGCCTTGTGCAGGTCCATCGTCAGCACCCGGTTGGCGCCCGCGGCGCTCACCAGGTTAGCCACCAGCTTGGCCGAAATCGGCACCCGGGGCTTGTCCTTCCGGTCCTGCCGCGCATAGCCGTAGTACGGCATCACGGCCGTGATCCGCGCGGCCGACGACCGGCGGAACGCGTCGATCATCACGCACAGCTCCACCAGGTGCTGGTCGACCGGCGTGCAGGTGGGCTGCACGATGAACACGTCGGTTCCGCGGATGTTCTCGTCGATCTGGAAGGCGACCTCGGTGTCCGAGAACCGCCGGAGCGCCGCCCGCCCGAGGCCGACGCCTATGCCCCGCGTGATCGCGGCGGCAAGCGCCGGGTGGGCGCTTCCCGAGAAGATCTTCAACTCTCCGTTATGCGTCGGCACGTTCTTCCCGCTACCCGTCCGTTGCAACCCGCTTGCCGAGAAACAGTCAATGAGATGGCTGGGGCGGAAGGATTCGAACCCTCGATCCCGGGACCAAAACCCGGAGCCTTACCACTTGGCCACGCCCCAACGGAAGCAGCCTGCCGTCCGAATCGATGCCTCCCCGCCGATGCGCGCCGCCGGCGCCGACCTCCCATCCGGGCGCCCGCCAACGCCACGCAACCGCGCAGTTTAGATCGGATCAGCGGACACGGGCAACGGCGGTGAGCCGCGCGTGCGCCGCCGCATCCGTCGTCCGGTTCCGCCAGGTTCGCCACCCCTTAAGTCGCGCCGACCGGCGGGCCCGTTCCGCCGCCGCCGCCGACGCGTAGAGGCCGATGACCGCCGATCCGCTGCCCGTCATACCGGCCCGGATCGCGCCCGACGCCTCGAGCCGCCGCACCATCTCGGCGATGGCGGGATGGCGATCCGAGACCGGTCCCTCCAGGTCGTTCCACAGCCGATCCGGCCGCGAGCGCCAGCCCCTCGGCAAGCCGGCCGACGCGCCGGCGTCCACGCCTGGTCCGCCGGCGTCCACGCCGGCAGAAAAATGCCGGCCTGGAGGCCGGCGCACCTTTGGGGGAGGCTGGCGCACCGTGGCATCCTCATCCCACCAGCGATAGGCGTCCGGGGTGGACACCCCGAACGCCGGCGACGCGATGACCACCGCGTAGGGGCCGGCCGGCGCGAGCCGCCGCAACCGCTCTCCCCGCCCCGCCGCCAGCACCGTTCCTCCCTCCAGGAAGAACGGCACGTCGGATCCAATCGCCGCCGCCACCTCGCGCAGCAGGCGGGCCCGCGCCCGCGGGGCCCAGAGTTGCGCCAGGGCCCGCAACGCGGACGCCGCATCGCTGCTCGCGCCGCCAAGCCCGGCGCCCGCCGGCACCACCTTGCGGACTGCCACCGCGACCCCCGATGGCTCCCCGCGCCGCCCCAGGGCGCTCCACAAGGCGGCCCCGGCGGTCCATACCAGGTTGCCCCGGTCGCGCGGCATCGACGCCGTTCGGCTGCGCACCGTGAACGGCCCCGGGCGCTCCGTAACCGTGAGCGTGTCGGCGAGGGCGATCGACTGCAGGATGGTCCGCACCTCGTGGTAGCCGTCGCCGCGCAGGCGCAGCACCTCCAGATGCAGGTTGATCTTCGCGGGGGCGCTCACGCGCAGCCGCGGGCCGCTCATCGCGCCTCCGCCGCCCCGCGCCCTTCCGGCTCCGGCGCCGCCGGCGGGGGCGGGGGCGGGGGCGACCCGTGGG
>VXRJ01000028.1 GCA_009838525.1 Acidobacteriota bacterium | reverse complement strand
GGAGGCTGACGCCGGCAGCATAGTCAACCCGTCCACGAAAGTGGATCAAGCCCACGACCGGGTCAGTATTCCAGCGGGCGACACCGCTCGACGAAGGCGTCCCACGCGACTCCCACCTTCGTCAGCCTCGCTCTAGGGCCCAGCTTCGGATTGAGCGCCTGGGAAGTGGGCGGCATAGAATCAACCACGATCCTGCCGTTGCCGTCTTCTCTGAGGTCGGCCACCATCGTCCAGACGCGCGGATCGTCTACGACGACGGCGCACACCGTCAGAGTCAATTCGACCGAGGCGAACGGGCCAAAACCACGCGTGCCGACCGGGTAGAAATCGATCTCGACCGGGACAATAACGGTTGATTCCTCTCCGTGCAGCAGGTGCCCTTCTAGTTCCGGCTCCTGCGTGTCTTCACCGCCCTGCGTGTACGAGACGCGAGCCCGCGCCTGCCGCAATTCGGTCTCAACGCCCGCTGTCTCTCTGATCGTCGCGGCAACAGTCGCGCTGTGTGCGCGCTGATAAACCGCCCAGTCTGCCCGAATGCGCGGGTAGAGTCGGACTCGAAGCGTCTGTTCGCTAATCTTCGCCTGCTTCCCGAAGCCGGTTGAACAAGTGGTCGATCTCCGTCGATAGGCCAATAGGCGTTCGTCCATTCAAGGCATCAAGTGCAAGCAGAGCAGCCATGTTGCTCAGAAAGAGGGCGCATGCTGCGGTTCTCTTGTTGTACCGCACCCTCAAGACGTGACAGTCATCGTTCAACAGCTCCGCGATTGTGTCGAGACAGCTACGAAAGCCGCTGTGCACGAACCAGCTTGTTTCTAGGAAGACGCGCTCGTAGAAGAAATTCGATTCCAATACCTCTTCTGCCATCTCTTTGAATGTCAACTCGTGGCCGTTAACTACGGCCCACTTGCGCCATTTCCCATTGAACAGATCTCTGACTATCGCCTCATCTTCCTCAGTTAGGAGCTCGCCGTGGCCAGCTGTCGGGACCGTGCCTTCGTGGTACTTGCGGTCGATCTCATTCAATCGGAATTGAGCTTGGGAGTACGAGTTGACGTACAAATCGATTCGCCTACACCACTCCCTCTCGTTCAATAGCCATGCCACAGTTACTGCGTTCTCCATCGCGACTCGTGACAGTGCATAAGCATCGTCACCCATACCCGCCTCGCACAGAACGAAGATCGCATGCTTCGTGGTAACAAGCTTGTTGGCGATTGCACATTTTGCACGATCTCGATCGATTACCGCTCTCTTGGAGCTATAGCCAGGAGCTTGGGTGGTATCCGTCGCAGGTGCGCGAAAATAGCATCGTGCTGCGGCGATCCGCGGGTACAGCGATACGATTGAGTCGTGGATTGACTTTTGTCGGTCGTAGTTGGGAATTGTCACTTGAGCAGGTCTCCACTTGGGTCTCGGACCGTCAGCAAACCGAGCCTGCGTTCTACTCAGAATGCTCTGTTCCTCGACACGTGGCGCGACAAACCGCACATGGTCAGGTGGCGGTTGGGGGGAACGGGGATTGCGTCCCTTTTCGACCACCGGTCGCGGTGAGGAGATCCGATACGAGCGCTACGATCGAGGCGGAAATGACTTCCGCTTCGGCGTTCGGGCGGGCCGCGCGGACGGCCATGGCGATACCTTTGGCTTCGGAGGTACCGAACAAGAGCGCGAGCTGGGTCACCGCTTCGGTCGTGACCGCGGCGCTGAGGTCATGGGCCGAGAGTTGGACCAAGCCGTCGGCGAGCGTTGCGGTGTCGGTGGCTCGCAGGAGACGCAGGACGTCGAGCGCGTCCTTGTCGCTGACTCTGTCGCCCGTTCCGGTGCGCTCCGCTATCTTGTGGACCTTGGCCACCAGCAACGCCGCTGGCCCAGCAACGAACATGGCAATCGCCCGGTCGTCGGCGGGATCGAGCGACGCGATCGTCATGCGCGCGCGGTCAACGAGGGCGCCCTCGAGGCCCTTGGCTCGCCTGGCGGCTTTGGTGCCGTGAGCGCCAAGGCGAGCACCCCTCGAACCGGCACCGGCCAGCGCTTCGGGAACCATGATGTCGACTGGAATCCCATCTGGGCTGATCCACGCGCCAGGATGTTCTCTCAGGGAGAAGCCGCGGGCTTCCAACGACTCGGCCAGGAGGGGCTTGTCGCTGAGGTCTGCCGGCGCTACGCAGAAGTCGGCGTCGGTCGTGTACTCCGCGACGGCGAAATCGGCACTGCCGGTGTGGAGATAGACTGCCTGAGCGCCGACAAGCACTACAGCGTCGAGTTGTTCGGCCAATGCGTCGGCGGCGTTGAGCAGCGTAGCGCGGGCGCGAACGTACAGTGGGTCAGGACCGCCAGGCATTCTCGTTCTTCTCCATCCACTGCAGCAACTGTTCACCTTGGGACGGCTCTCGACCCGGTCCGGTCAGAAGATCCACTGCGAGTTGGCTGGGAGCAACGCAGCGAAGGCCGTCGCGCTCAACTGTCCGATCGAAGACCACCGGATCGAAAGGCTCGAGAAGGACGACGTTGGCGCCGGCTTCGGTTTCGCGGAGATCCAGGCTGTCGATGGCCCGGATAGCGTCCGTGACGTAGATGGCTGCCAGCCTTGCAGGCGCGATGGGGTCAAATCGCTGAGCTGCAAGAGCGCCGGTGACAGCGTACGGTATCGTCGTCGCGCCGAGCTTTTTTTCGAGGGCCGCCAGACCCCGTGGCTCGAGAACCGTCGTTGGTGTGTTGGAATCGGTCTGGTCGTAGTCCTCGGCCCACCGGCGAGTGGCAGCCTGCCAGTCGACCGTCGAGACGCCCCCCCGTGCGCGGCTGACGATTGCCTCGCGTTCAAGCAGGTCCAGCACGCGGGACAGGGTCGGTGCCGACGCGCCAGTCGCTTGGGCCAGTTCACGGACACCGCATGGAGGAGATGTGTCGATGATGGCCCGCATGGCTCGAGCGGCGCCCCGACCCCGCAGGGACCGGAGCTTGTGATCCCGCGGCCAGGGATCGTGATCTGCCCCGTCGGTGGCAATGAACAATCCCGGCGCGGAGACCTCGATTCGGACGTTTCCCGTGGTATCGGCGTAACTGACGCCGCGATCACGCAGTAGGACACGGGCGCGAGGGGAGAGGTAGGCGGCCGCTACAACAGGCACGGGACGAGGCGACGCGTCGGCTATGATCGCCGAGACCTGCTCGACTGCCTGGAAGACATCGCGCGGCTCCAGGCAACGTTTGATCTCGACGGCTAGAACCACCCTCTCGCCCGCGGGTGACACGATCTCCGCCAGTAGATCCACACGGTAGCGACCGGCCAAGGCGTCGGTCCGCCGTGTTTGGAGCGACCAGCCGGACGGAATTCGCTCAGCCAGAAGTTGTTCGACTTGGCGCTCGATCTGCATTCCGGTCGGCGGCTGCGTGTCCGTTTCAGGCATGTGACTTCCGTGCTTTGTTGTTTCATATATTGTAGTGTTTCTATATATGGGAAACAAGGGTATTTATGAAACTACGTTTCGTCTGGCAACAGCAGACGGGTTCTCTCGTGCCAGCCGTTTCGGGTCCTGCCAGCCGTTTTCTGACCCGATGTGACGGGCGAGCGGGAGTGCTATAAGATGCCGGCATGACGTCGCGGCGGAGCTTCCTGAAGTGGAGCGCGCTGGTCGCCGGCGCGACGGCACTAGGGGGCGGCGGCCTGCTCCTGTCCCGGTATCCGGGCGGCGCCCCGGTGGGCGGAGGTCTCGCCGGCGCCGCTGGTGCGGGATCTGGCGCCGCGGCGGCGGGGAGCCGGATCTTCCGCACCGCCAACACCCCGGAATGCCTCCACTGCGCGATGCTGGCCCATGTCAAGGACGGCCGGCTGGTCAAGGTCACCGGGGATCCCGACTTCAACGTGCTCGCGTGCGCGCGCGGCATCTCCCGGATCCGGCAGCTCTACAGCCCGCATCGCCTCAAGTACCCGATGCGCCGGGCGGGCCGCCGCGGCGAAGACCGCTGGGAGCGGATCACGTGGGAGGAGGCGCTGGACACCATCGCCGAGCGCTACCGCCGGATTCTCGAGGAGGACGGCAACCAGGCGTTTCTCGCGATGGGGGGAACGGGCAACTGGTCCACGCTGTCGACCGGCGTGCGGGGACTCTACTCCGCCTTCTGGAACCGCTTCGGGGGAGCGACGCCGATCATCTCCCAGCTCTGCTGCGCCTCGGTCAGCTCTGGGTTCAACGCCATCTTCGGGGGCGGGCGCTCGGAATTCCGCGACGAGTGGGTCCACAGCCGCTTCTTCCTGGCCTGGGGCAACAACCCGGCGGTCTCCAACCAGGGCTACATGAAGAACCTCTTCGACGCGCGGGAGGAGCACGGCGCGCGGGTAGTGACCATCGACCCGCGGCTGAGCGAAACGGCGGCCCTCTCCGACCGGTGGATCCAGATCCGGCCGGGCACCGACGCCGCGTTGGCCCTCGGCATGGTCAAGGTGCTGCTTGACGAAGAACTCTTCGACGCCGAGTACGTCCGCCTGCACACCAACGCGCCGTTCCTCGTGCGGCTCGGCGAGCGCGGCTACGACCTGCAGGAGGCATCGCGGAGCTGGCCGGCGGGCGGCGAGTCGCTGCCGGTCGATCTGCGCGACCTGCGGCTGCTGACCAACGGCGGCAGCGGCCCGGGGAGCTTCGTCGTCTGGGACGAGCGGAGCGGCCGGCCGGTCGCCGCCGACACGCCGGGCGCGCAGGCCGCCCTGCGCGGCAGCTACACGATCGACGGCGTCCGCTACCAGCCCGTCTTCGAGTGGATGCGGGCCATCGCGGCGCGCTACACGCCCGAGGTCGTCCACCGAATCACCGGCGCCCCGGCCGACTCGGTCGCCGCCGTGACGCGGGAGTACGCGTCCGTGAGGCCCGCCGCCATCATCCAGAACATGGCCGGCGCCCAGCGCACCGATCACGGCACCCTTACCGTCATCGGCCATCTCTACCTCGCCTCCCTCACCGGCAACGTCGGCCTGCTCGGGGGCGGGGTCAACGACAACGGCGGCTATCTGAGCGAGGGCGGCACCGTCAACCCGCCGGTGCCGCTGCAGCGCAACCCGCGCATCGAGGGGATTCCCGCCACCAAGCTCGGCGAGTACCTGGTCGAGCGCAAGCCGCATCCCATCCGCGCCCTCCACGTGGCGGGCACGGGCGTGCTCACGCAGTACCCGAACACGCGCAAGATCATCGAGGGGCTGGACAACCTCGACTTGATGGTGGTGCAGGACATCTTCATGACGACGACGGCGCGCTACGCCGACTTCGTCCTGCCGGTGACCACGCTCTTCGAGACCCGCAATCTGCTCGCCGGCATCCGCAGCCGGTACATCCAGCTCATGGAGCAGGCCATCGAACCGCTGTTCGAGTCGCGCTCCGACCGCTGGATCATGACCGAGCTGGCGAAGCGGCTCGGCTTCGGCAACGACTTCGACAAGCCGGACGACGACCTGCTCCGTTACGTGCTCGAGCCGACCGGGGTCACCCTCGACCAGCTCGAGGAGGGTCCCGTCAACCCGATGCCGGACCCGTGGATCCCGTTCGCCGACAAGAAGTTCAACACGCCGTCGGGACGTATCGAGTTCTTCTCGTTGTACCTGCAGGAGCGGGGCTTCGACCCGCTGCTCGAGTACCTGCATCCTGTCGAGGCGCCCTGGGTGGACGAGCGGCGGGCCGCGCGCTACCCGCTGCAGCTCATCAACCGCAAGAACCACAACCACGTCAACTCCAGCTTCCACCACCACGATTTCCTGACCGAGATCTGGGCCAGCCAGGTGCTGCAGATCCATCCCGATGACGCGAAGCCGCGCGGCATCGAGGACGGCGGCCGCATCCGCGTCTTCAACGACCGTGGCGAGATCGAGGCGATGGCGCAGGTGACCCGCGGCATCATGGCCGGGGTGGTGAGCGTGACGACCGGCTGGGGCGCCGTGAACGAGAAACAGACGGCGAGCATCCTGAGCCCCGACAAGTACGAGCCGATCTCGCTCGGCCACACCCTGAACTCGTCGATGGTCGAGGTCGCCGGCGGGGGCGCGGCATCGCCGGGAGACACGGCATGAGCGACCCGAAGAAACAGCTCGCCTTCTTCTTCGACGCCAACCGCTGCACGGGCTGCCGCACCTGCGAGATCGCGTGCAAGGTGGAGAACGGGGTCGAGATGGGGCCGCGCTGGCGCAAGGTGCGGACGGTGGAGGGCGACGAGGACGGCGGACCCTACCTGTACCACGTCTCGATGTCGTGCAATCACTGCGAGGTGCCCGTCTGCGCCGAGGCCTGCCCATCGGGCGCCATCACGAAGCGGCCGGACGGCATCGTCATCGTCGACGAGAGCAAGTGCATCGGCGCCCGTCTCTGCGCCTGGGCGTGTCCCTACGACGCGCCGCAGTTCAGCGAAGAGACCGGCAAGATGGAAAAGTGCAACTTCTGCTCGCACCGCATCGACGCCGGCACCGGGGGACCCGCCTGCGCCGAGGCCTGCCCGACCAAGGCGTTGCAGTGGGGAACGCTGGAGGAGGTGGCCGCCAGGCGGGACGCCACCGACCAGTTCGGACCGCTCCCCGACGCCGACATCACGAAGCCGGCCGTCCGCTTCATCCCGCTCAAGCTCGTGCGCTCGTGACCGCGGCCGGATGGAGACACGCGACTGGTCGCTCGTCTTCTTCACGGTCCTGTCGCAAGCAGCGGTCGGCGCATTCCTCACCCTGCAGGTGCTGCGGTACGTCGGACCGCGACCCCGGGCGCGTGCGGCCGACGAAGGCCTGCCGCTCCTGAGCGTGCTGGCGGTGCTGTCGGCCGGATTGTTCGTCGCCCTCTTTCACCTCGCCACCCCGCTCCAGGCGGCCCGCGCCGTCGTGAACTTCCCCACGTCCTGGCTGAGCCGCGAGATCGTCTTCGGGAGCCTGTTCGCGGCGCTGCTCGGCGCCCTCGTGTGGCGGGAACGGAGGGAGCGGGCCGCACTCCCGACCGCATGGCTGCCGGCGCTTACCGCGGCAGCCGGCCTGGCGTTTCTCTACAGTCAGATCGCGATCTACCTGCTGCCGGCCCAACCGGCCTGGAACAGCTTCGCCACGCCCGCCGCGTTCGGCGGCACGGCGCTGAGGTTGGGCATTCTCGGCGTGGCAGCCGGGCTGGTGGTCCGGACCCTGTTCGGGGGAGACGACGATTCGGGCGGGGACGCGCCCGCCAGTCGCGCCCGGACGTCCGCGACCTTCCGGCGACTCGTGCTGGCCGGCATCGCGGCGCTCGCCGTCGAGTTTCTCGTCGTGCCGCTGCACGTCGCCTCGCTGGCCGCCGATCCCCTGCCCGCCGCCGCGGCGAGCCTGCAGCGGCTGACCGGCGACTACGGCGGCATCCTCTTCGTCCGGCTCGGACTGCTGGGCGCGGCCGCGGCGGCGCTGGTCGGCGTGCTTCTCGTTGTACGCCGACCGGCGAGACCCTCAAGGCCATCCGCGCGCCCGCCGTTTCGGCTGGCTTGCGTGCTCACGTGCGGCGCGTTCGGTTTCGTCCTGGCGTCGGAGGTGTGCGGACGCTTCCTCTTCTACGCCATGCGGGTGAGGGTCGGCATTTGACCACGCCCGCGGCGGAGCCTGACGAACCGCGGACCATTCCCTCCGAGTGGCGGCGGCGTCAGGACGAACAGGCCGTCGCCTACCACTTTCTCGGCCGCTGCTTCTACGAGGAGCCGCGCGCCGACTGGCTGGCCGCCTTCGCCCGGGACCGGCTGTTCGAGGCCTGGCCTTTTCCGTCCGACGATGCGAACACGGCCGGCGGGCTGGTGCTGCTGGCCGCGTTCTGCGAACGCTGGGACCCGGCGCAGCTCGCCGCGCTGGTGTGGGACTTCAACCGGCTGTTCGTCGGGCCGGGCGAGATGCTGGCCGCGCCGTGGGAGTCGATCTACCGCAGCAAGAAGAAGCTCACCTTTCAGGAATCCACCCTCCAGGTGCGGGCGCTCTATGAGCGGTTCGGCGTGGAGGCGCCCGCCGTCCACCGGGAGCCGGACGACCACCTGGGCCTCGAGTTGGCATTCGTGGCGACGCTGTCGGAGCTGGCCGCCCAGGGCGACGCGGCCCAGCTCGCACGATGCTTCGAGGCGCAGACGGGGTTCCTGCGGGACCACCTGCTTGCGTGGGCGCCGGCCTGCCTCGCGCTCGTCGAGAAGCACGCCGAGACCGACTACTATCGCGGCGCCGCCCGTCTCGCCCTGGGGTCGCTCTCGGAATCGGCCCGCATCTGCAAGCTCCATTCCGAATAGATGGCATGGCGCGGCCGCCAGGTCGCGCCGTACTTGATCCGCTCGAACTGATAGGCGCCGATGACCGTCGATCCGGACCGGAAGCGCCAGCGGACTCCGACGCGCGAACGGGAGCGCATGAAGCCGCGGCGCTCGAAACCGAGGGACTGGTGGAGCCAGGGCGACAGACGGGCGCGCGGCCGCTCCAGCTCTATCTGCTGCCGGTAGCGGTTGAAGTCGGGAATGTCCGGCCGGCCGACATGGCGCTCGTAGAGCGTCGTGCCCTCCACGCGGACGTCGCCCGTATGCAGCGGATACGTTATCTCGGCCAGGAGACGATGGTCCCAGCGATAGCCGAAGTCGCCGCGCGTCCGGTTCCGCAGGATGTAGCCGAACGACACGCTGACCGCATCGTTCAGCGTGAGGCCCACGTCGGTCTTGAGCCGGCGGTCGTACGCGCTCTTCAGCGAGTCCCGAATCCGGGCGACGCCCTCGACCGTCCAGGCAACCCGGTCCGATTCGTAGACGCCGAACTCGACGTCGGTCCAGGACTGCACGTCCTCGGCCTCGGCGGGACGCACCCCGGCCAGGGTCAGGACCAGCACCGCGACGGCCGCCGCCGCGGCGCCGCGCAGGGAATCCGCCGAGTCGAGTGTCCGCAATCCGTACGCCGGCGAACTCAGTTGGAGAGCTGCCGGTTGACTACCGACTGATCCAGTTCGACGCCCAGGCCCGGTCCGGTCGGGGGCGTGATGTATCCCTCCTCGATCGTGATCGGATCGACGAAGATGTCGCGGTGCAGGTCGTTGGTATTGAACTCCTGCACCAGGAAGTTGGGCGAACAGGTGTCGAGCTGCACCGCCGCCGCGGCGGCGACGGGACCGCAGTACATGTGCGGGGCGATCATCGCGTAGTGGGCCTCGCACATGCTGGCGATCTTCTTCGACTCCAGTATCCCGCCGCACTGCCCAACGTCGAGCTGAATGATGTTGGCGGCCTGCTTGCCGAGAACCTCCGCGAACTCGAACTTCGTGACCAGGCGCTCGCCGGTTGCGATCGGAATGCTGGTCTGCGCCGCGACGCGCGCCATCTCGTCGACGTTCTCCGGCGATACCGGCTCCTCAAAGAAGAAGGGATGGAACTCCTCCAGAATGCTCGCCACGCGGATGGCGCCCGAGGTGGAGAACTGGCCATGCGTGCCGATGCCGATTTCCAGCTTGTCGCCCACCGCGTCGCGCATGGCGCGGAAGATCCGGGCGACGCGGTTGATCGTCTCCAGCGGGTAATCGCGCGGCCCGCCGGTGATCGGCTGGAACGGATCGAGCTTGCAGACGGTTATGCCCCGCTCGATCAGCTCGGCCGCGCGCTCGCCGGCCAGTTCCGGGTTCTCCCAGACGCCGGCGGTGTCGAGGTAGGCGTACGCGCGCAGCCGCTCGTGGAACTGGCCGCCCAGCAGGTTGTAGATGGGCTGGTCCACCGCCTTGCCGACGATGTCCCAGCACGCCATCTCTATCGCCGACATCGCCGGCGTCTTCGACAGGCCGGGATGACGGTAGTCGTGCGGGTTCGCGTAAATGTCCTGCCAGATCCGTTCGATGTCGAACGGGCTCTTGCCGACCACGCCCGAATCGCACAGCTCGTGCAGCAGGCTCACCTGCGAGCCCAGTTCCAGGACGCCGCCCGAGACCCGCTCGCCCAGCCCGACGATGCCGGCGTCGGTCTCGAGCTGCAGGAACAGCCACTTGCGGTGGCCGATGGGCGGATCGATATTGTCGAGCACCATCGTCCGGTACCCCGTGATCCGGATGTTCCGCGCGGCGTCCTGCGCCGCCGCGGCCGCCGGCGCTGCTGCGAGCCCCGCCCCGGCCGCCGCGCCAGCCAGCCCCGCGCCGAGACCGGCCGCCACTGTCCCCGACTGTTCAAGAAACCGGCGTCGATTGATGCTCATGCTGTTGACTCCCTTTCGACGACTCCGCAGCGTAGCCCTCCGGCAGCTTCACGTCAAAGGAACGTCCGCTGCAAGGACTGTATGAACGCAATGCCGGGCACGTTCTTCCTGCTCAGTCGATCGTCGTTCGTGATGAAGAGGTCTGTGCCACCGGCCGCCGCACACGCCAATTGAATGGCGTCGGGCGCCCGGATCGACCTGTCGCCACGGATCGCCGCGAATTGGAGGGCGGCTCGGGCATCGAACGGCAGCACCGTCACGCCAGCGTCTATCGCTTGCAGGTACCGATCCCGCAATTCCTCATCGCCCATTTCGACCGGCTTGACGAGCAACTCGCCGAGTGTCAGCGTCGACGTCAGCAGTTCGTCGCCACGCTCGATCATCCGCTTCCGTAGCGCTACCACCGACTCCGCCCGGTCACTCGTCCCCTCGATCAGGTACACGAACAGATTGGTGTCCCAGAACACCCGGCTCACGACCAGCCCTCACGGAGCCGCGAGACGTAGGCGTCGGCTTCTTCCTCTGCCCAGAGTGTCTTGCCGAGTCCCCGGAGCGCCAGAATGGGATCGAGTGGCGTCACGTCGACTCTGGCGGAGTACACCGTGCGATACCAGTCGATTAGCGAGCGATACGCTGGCGGGAGCTGGTCCCGCCGCGGAACCTCCTTGCCGCGGCGATTCGGGTGGCGCGGATCGCCGGGCCTGAAGAGACGCCTCCGCCCCCGAGCGGTTGCGAACAACAGGCAGTGCTGTCCGGGGTTCGGTTTCGTTTGGGCGACCGCATGGTAGGAGATGTGATGCTTGACACCGGGGCGCAGAGGTTCCGGACCGGCAATCTGCTCGGCCCGCCGGACGATTTCCTTCATCGCGAAATCCTCCCGGGCGGGATGCTCCCTGTGCAACAACGCCGTGGCGACCCAGGCCTCATCGGCGACACTCAGGTTCTCGTTCATGGTTCCGTCGTCCTCACCTGCGGGTACCTCGACCTCGTCCGCAGGCGCCACTGATGATACCTATATCACATCAAGGAATGATTTTTCCTATTCTGGCGATGCTGCAGCCGGTGGGAATATGCGCCGAGGGTGCGGATCGGCAACCGACGGCAGCGCCCCGCACGCGCCTCAGAGGGGAATATTGCCGTGCTTCTTGGGCGGGTTCCGGTCGCGCTTGCCGTCGAGGCTCTCCAGCGCGGAGATGATCTTCCCCCGCGTCACGCGCGGAGCTATCACCTCGTCGATGAAACCGCGGCCCGCCGCCACGAAGGGATTGGCGAGTTTCTCGCGGAACTCCGCCACCCGCTCGGCGCGAAGCGCGTCCGGATCCTCGGCGGCATCCAGCTCCCGCTTGTAGAGGATGTTGACCGCCCCTTCCGGGCCCATCACCGCGATCTCCGCCGTCGGCCAGGCGAAGTTGGCGTCGGTCCGGATGTGCTTGCTGGCCATGACGCAGTAGGCGCCGCCGTACGCCTTGCGCGTGACGACGGTCACCTTGGGCACGGTCGCCTCGGCGAAGGCATAGAGCAGCTTCGCGCCGTGCTTGATGATCCCGCCGTACTCCTGCACGGTGCCGGGGAGAAAGCCGGGAACATCCTCGAACGTGACCAGGGGCAGGTTGAACGCGTCGCAGAAACGGACGAAGCGCGCCCCCTTGATCGAGGCGTCGATATCGAGGGCGCCCGCGAGGTGCGCCGGCTGGTTGGCCACCACGCCCACCGGCCGCCCGCCGAAGCGCGCGAAGCCGACGACGATGTTGCGGGCGAAGTGCTCGTGGACCTCGAGGAACCCGCCGTCGTCGGCCACCGCACGGATCAGCTCCAGGATGTCGTAGGGCTGGTTGGGCGACTCCGGCACCAGCGTATCGAGGGCCGGCGATTCCCGGTCGGCCGGGTCGTCGGTCGCGGCGCGCGGCGGATCGTCCAGGTTGTTGCCCGGCAGGTAGCCGAGGAGCTGCCGCAGGAGCGCCAGGCAGTCCCGATCCGTCGGCACCGCGAAGTGCGCCGCGCCGCTCCGCGCATTGTGGGTCATCGCGCCACCCAGCTCGTCCTTGGTCACCTCCTCGTGGGTGACGGTCCGGATGACTTCCGGGCCGGTGACGAACATGTAGCTGGTGCGATCCACCATCACCGTGAAATCGGTGATCGCGGGCGAGTAGACGGCGCCGCCGGCGCACGGGCCCATGATTGCCGAAAGCTGCGGGATGACGCCCGACGCGAGCGTGTTGCGGAGAAAGATGTCGGCGTAGCCGCCGAGCGAGGCGACGCCTTCCTGGATCCGGGCGCCGCCCGAGTCGTTCAACCCGACCATGGGCGCGCCGTTGCGCATCGCCAGGTCCATGATCTTGACGATCTTGGCGGCGTTCGTTTCGGACAGCGAGCCGCCGAAGACCGTGAAGTCCTGCGCGAACGCGTAGACCGGCCGGCCGTCCACCAGGCCATGGCCCGCCACCACGCCGTCACCCGGGATCAACTGTTGGTCCATCCCGAAATCGCGGCAGCGGTGGGTCACCAGCTTGTCAATCTCGACGAAGGTGCCGGGGTCGAAGAAGAGATCGATGCGCTCGCGCGCGGTCAGCTTGCCCGCGTCGTGCTGCCGCTGGCGACGGCCCGCGCCGCCACCCTCCTCGGCGCGGCGTTCGTAGTCGGCGAGGGTGGCGCGTCGGTCCATCACGCCTTGAGCGCCTGCGCCTTCTCCCAGTCCGCCAGGAACTTCGCCAGCCCGATATCGGTCAGCGGATGATTGAAGAGGCTGTCGATTACCTTGGGCGGGCAGGTGCAGATGTCGGCCCCCATCCGCGCCGCCTCGACGACATGGATCGGACCGCGGATGCTCGCCACCAGCAGCTCGGTGCCGAACTCGTAGTTCTCGAAGATCTCGACGATCTGCTCGATCAGCCCCATGCCGTCGGTGGAAATGTCGTCGAGCCGGCCCACGAACGGGCTGACGAACGCCGCGCCCACCTTGGCGGCCAGCAGCGCCTGCGCGGCCGAGAAGCAGAGCGTGACGTTCACGCGGATGCCCTCTCCGGTGAGCGCGTCGCAGGCGCGAACGCCCTCGCGGCCGAACGGCACCTTGACGACGATGTGCTCGTCCAGCGCGGCCAGTTCGCGGCCCTCGCGGATCATCCCGGCGGCGTCGGTCGCCACCACTTCGGCGCTGACCGGCCCGCCGACGGACCGGCAGATGTGACGGAGCGTGTCGTGCGGATCGCCCGGCTCCTTCGCCAGCAGCGACGGATTGGTGGTGACGCCGTCGATGATGCCGAGCGGCACGAGTCCGTCGACGGTCCCGGTATTCGCGCTATCGACGAAGATCTTCATCGCCTTTCTCCTCGCGGGTCAGTGGCCCGCCGCTACCACGTCGTTCGCCAGTTCACCGATCCCCTCGATGCTCACGACCACCCGGTCGCCCGCGGCCAGTGGACCGACGCCGGGCGGCGTACCGGTCGCGATGACGTCGCCCGGGTGCAGCGTCATGACGCGCGTGACGAACTCGACCAGATGGTCGAGGGGGAAGATCATCTCGCGGGTGTTGGACGCCTGCCGGGTCTCACCGTTGACGGTCGACCCGATCGCAAGCGCCGACCCGTCGAGGCCGACCGCGATCGCGGGACCCACCGGCGCGAACGTGTCGAACCCCTTTGCCCGCGTATACTGCACGTCCTTCTTCTGAATGTCTCGGTCGGTCACATCGTTGACGCACGTCAGGCCCAAGACGTAGTCGGCCGCGTCCGCCGCCCGGACGTTCCGCGCCCGCCGCCGGATGACGATGCCCACTTCCGCTTCGTAGTCCACGCGGCCATGGCCCGGCGGCAGGACAATCGCCTCCTCCGGGCCGACAATCGCCGACGGCGGCTTCAGGAAGATGAGCGGCTCGTCCGGCAGCGCCTTCCCCATCTCCTTCGCATGGTCGCGGTAGTTCAGTCCGACGGCGACCACCTTGGACGGGGTGACGGGCGGCAGCGGGCGCACGCCGTTCGGGTCGAGGAACGCGCCGGGGCCATACGTCCCGAACGGATCGCCATCGAGCGCCGTCCAGGCGCCGTCCCGCTCCAGGGCCCAGAGACTCCCGCCGCCCTGCGCCACCCGGTAGATCCGATCCATTCGCGCTACTCCTCCGCCGACTCCATCCGGCTCGTGACGGCCTACCGCGCCGTCTCCGCCACCGCCTCCGACGGCGGGCTGACGTTCGGGGGAATCGAGCCGTCGAGCGCCTGTACCCGGTAAACGTAGCGCTCTCCCGGAGCAACCCGGGTGTCCTGGAACGCCGTCGCCACGACCGGCCCGGCCGAGAGCCGTTGGAGTGTCGCATCTGGCGCGGTTCCGCGCAAGACGACGTAGCCGGCCAGGTCCTCTTCGCCGTTGGGATCCCAGACCAGGCTGATGCCGTTTCCGTCCGCCACGGCGATCAGCCCGGTCGGGGCGGCGGGCGGAAACGTATCGACCGGCACCACGCAGTTGGCGAGCGACGCGGGACCCGCAACCGGCGTCGTCCCGACATAGTCGACGACACGAACCGCGTAGCAACGGGTCTCCCCGAACACGACCGAATCTTCGGTGAGCGTCGGCTCGTCGCCGGGCGATGCGAGCGGCTCGGGACGTTCCGCGTCCGGATCCCACGCCGCCTGGTCATAGACGGCATATTCGGATCCGCGCGGCCACTCGAGGACCGCCCGCGACGCCAGCAGCGGCGGTTCCGGGCTTTCCACGTGCACCGGCCGGCGGAACGTCGGCGGCTGCGTCCACGTCACGTCGACCGACTCTTCGGTGTACGTGACGACGGGGAGGCCCGACGGCGGCGCCGGCGGGTCCGTCAGCGGCAGATCCGCAATCGCCGACGGATCGCCCATCCGTTCACGCGACGAGATCGCGACGGCGACGTACGAGCGGATCGGAAGCGGTTCGAACGGCGGCGCGACGACCGGGCGCGGCACCTGGCGCACCGGCTCGTCCTCGTCGTCATCCTCCTCTTCGTCCTCGTCGTCCGGCTCGCCGATGATCACCGGAACCAGCGTCTCTGGCGTCAGGCGCTCGACCACCGTCACGTCATCGCCCTGCGCCACGACCGGGGCCGGCGCCAGCGCGCCCTCCGCCGCATCCTCCGGCAGCGTCGAGACCCCGGTCGCGTCGTCCGGCGACAGCGCCGCATCCGGCGGCTCCACGTCGAACGTCGCCACCAGCGTCGCCGCGTCGAACCAGTCTTCGTCGACCGGCGGGCGCGGCTGCCGCAACTCGGGCTGGGTCGTCACCGCGTACACCTCGACCCGGATGATGTCTCCAGGCGTCGTGCCGTCCGAGTCCTCCTCCGGCGCGACGAACTCGACGTATACGCGGTCTCCGAGGCGCGTCACCTCGACCGGCGTGATCGTGGCGGGGACAATCCGGAGCGGCGGCAACGGCGACCCGCGCGACCCGCATCCGGCAGCCAGCAACGCCGCGACGAGCAGCCACGCCCCTACGACGGCGGGGCAACCGCGGGTCACGGCATGCGGGCCGGGTGCATGGTGGCTCAAAGGATGTAGCGCGACAGGTCTTCGTCGTCGACGATGTCGGCCAGCATCCGGTCGACATAGGCGGCGTCGATGACGACCCGTTCTTCCGCCATGTCGGGCGCGTTGAACGAAATGTCGTCGAGCAGCTTCTCCATCACCGTGTGGAGACGGCGCGCGCCGATGTTCTCGCTCCGGTCGTTCACGCGGCTGGCCAGCTCGGCAATCCGCCGGATCGCCCCGTCGTCGAACACCAGGTCGATCCCGTCGGTGGCGAGGAGGGCGCGGTACTGCGTGACGAGAGCTCCCTGTGGCTCCGTCAGGATTCGGACGAAGTCCTCGATCCCGAGCGAATCGAGCTCCACGCGAATCGGGAAACGGCCCTGCAGTTCCGGGATCAGGTCGGACGGCTTCGACAGGTGGAACGCCCCGGCGGCGATGAAGAGGATGTGATCCGTCCGGCACATGCCATGCTTGGTCTTGACCGACGTTCCCTCGACGATCGGGAGAATGTCGCGCTGCACCCCCTCCCGGCTCACGTCCGGCCCGTGGGCCCGCTCGCGCCCCGCGATCTTGTCGATCTCGTCCACGAAGATGATGCCCGCCTGCTCCACCCGCTCGATGGCGGTGCGGCCGACGCTGTCCATGTCGATCAGCTTCTGCTCCTCCTCGCGGGCAAGGTGATCGAGCGCCTCCGGCACCCGCATCTTGCGCGGCCGGCTGCGTCCGAAGAGACCTGGCATCATCTCCTTCATCGTGACGTCGATCTCCTCGAACGACGTCCCGCCGATTACCTGGAGCGAGGGAAACGACGACTCGCGCGCCTCCAGCTCGACCATCCGGTCGTCGAGCAGGCCGGCGAGAAGCTGCGCGCGGAGCTTCTCGCGCGTCCGGCGGGCGGAATCGGGCGGCGCCGTTTCGCTCGCCGCATCGTCCACCCCCTGCACCGGCGGCACGATGGGGGCCGGGCCGGGCCGCGCCGGCGGGACCAGCAGATCGAGCAGCCGTTCTTCGGCGTTGGCGCGGGCCTTTTCCCGAACCTCGACGAGCCGTTCCTCGCGCACCATGCCGACCGCCAGCTCGACCAGGTCGCGGACCATCGACTCGACGTCGCGCCCGACGTAACCCACCTCCGTGAACTTCGACGCCTCCACCTTGATGAAGGGGGACTGCGCGAGCCGCGCCAGGCGCCGCGCCACTTCGGTCTTGCCGACACCGGTCGGCCCGATCATCAGGATGTTCTTCGGCGCCACCTCGCTCGCCAGATCCGGCGGCAGCTTCTGCCGGCGCATGCGGTTGCGCAGCGCGACCGCCACCGCGCGCTTCGCCTGGTGCTGGCCCACGACATACCGGTCGAGCTCGGCGACGATCTCGCGCGGCGTCAGGGCATCGGTGCTGGACGCGGTGGTCTCAGGCAGGTAGATCGGCACGGCTACAGCGTTTCGATGGTGACACTGGCATTCGTGTAAATGCAAATCTCCGCCGCGATCTGCATCGCAGTCTCCGCGATCGCACGCGCGTCGAGCTCGGTCTGCCGGGCCAGCGCCTTGGCCGCCGCCATGGCGAACGCGCCGCCCGATCCAATCGCCACGATGCCGTCGTCGGGTTCGATCAGGTCGCCATTGCCCGAAAGGAGCAGCGTCGTCCGCGCGTCGGCGACCACGAGCATCGCGTCGAGGCGGCGGAGGGCGCGGTCGGTCCGCCACTCCTTCGCCAGCTCCACGACCGCCCGCTCCAGGTTGCCGCGGTATTCCTCGAGCTTTGCATCGAAGCGGGAGAACAGCGCGAAAGAATCGGCGGCGGAACCGGCGAACCCGGCGAGGACGCGATCGTTGTAAAGACGACGGATCTTCTTCGCCGACTGCTTCACCACCGTCGCGCCCAGCGTTACCTGTCCATCGCTCGCCATCACGGTCCGGTCGCCGTGGCGGACCGCGAGTACCGTGGTGCCGTAGAAAGTCTCCGGGTCGCGGCTGGTCGTGGTCATCCGGGGCTGTCTCCCTGTGCTGCGCGGCGGCGGAAAACGAAGTAGAACGGCAGACCGGCGGTAATCAGGAGCACGCCGGCGCCCGACGCGACCGGTTCCCGCCAGACGGCGTTCACCAGCATCGCCGCGCTCGCCGCAACGAAGACGGCAGGCGCCACCCGGCGGAGCAGGCTCACCGGTCGCGCGGCTGCTCCATCGCGCCGCCGCACGACGAAGAGCGCCGCCACTCCCGCCCCGGCGAACATCACTACCGCGAAGCCGGTGTACAGGAGCAACTGATCGAACGTGCCGGCCAGCACGAGCAGCCCGCTCCAGGCGCTCTGGGCCACGATCGCGGCAACCGGAGTGCGCAACCGCGGATGCACGCGCGCCGCCGCCTCGAAGAACTGGCCGTCGCGCGCCATCGCGAAGTAGACGCGCGGCCCGGCCAGCACCATCGCGCTGAGGCTGGCCGCGATCATCACGACGGAGGCGGCCGCAAGCAGCGCGGCGAACCCGTCGCCGAACAGCCGCGCGCCCGCGGCATCGATCACGCGCGCGTCGGCCGAGGCGAGTTCACCCATTTCCGCCACCGGCATCGCGTAGACGTACAGCAGGTTCAGCAACAGGTAGATGCCGACAACGGCCACCGTCCCCACCGCCATCGCGATCGGCGCGTTGCGTTCCGGCTCGCGGATTTCCTCGGCGACGTACGCCGCGGCGTTCCACCCGGAGTAGCTGAACATGATCGGAATGAGCGCAAGCAGCCAGAGCGCCGGGGACACCGCGTCCCCGCTCGGCGCGGTGAAGTTGCCCACGGATCCGCTGCCGACCGCGAAGCCCAGCGCAACGAGCGCCACGAGGAAGCCCACCTTGGCGG
This sequence comes from Acidobacteriota bacterium, assembly GCA_009838525.1. NCBI lineage: Bacteria > Pseudomonadati > Acidobacteriota > Acidobacteriota bacterium. Next base: position 89,867 of record VXRJ01000028.1, on the reverse strand, counting down.
CGGCCAGGAAGTTCTGCACGATCCGCCCCGGGCCGAGTCCGGCGATGTGGACCACGGTGAGCGCCGCTATCGCGGCGAGGGCGACGAGGGCGCGGGGCGATACGCTGAGGGTGACGACCCCGAGCGGCAGCGTCGCGAACGGCGTCGCGTCCGCCGCGGCCGGAACCAGGCGCCCGAGGTAGGTCGCGAGCCCGACCGCGCCCGCCGCGATGGCGCCGGAGAATCCCGCGACGAACGAGGTCCAGCCGGTAAGGAATCCCGCGACCGGCCCGAACGCCTCCCGGAGATAGACATACTCGCCGCCCGCGCGCGGCAGCCGGGCCGCCAGCTCCGCATAGGCCATCGCGCCGGCGAACGCCAGCAGGCCGCCGACAACCCAGGCGCCCAGCATCGCCCAGACGTTGGGCACCCAGACCGCGACCAGGGCGGGCACCAGGAAGATGCCGCTGCCGATCACGTTGGAGACGATGATCGACGCCCCGTCGATCGGCCCGAGACGGCGGACGAGCGACGGCGCTGAAACGGTCACGCAGGTACCGGTTGCTACTGCGTCAGCAACTGCCGGTCGATCGGAAACTCACGCACCTTCACCCACTGCGCGGCGCGATGCTTGACGTACAGCTCCACCTTCACGTCGACGAAATCCCGGTGCCCCAGCATCTCGGGCAGCTGCTGCTCGCCGGTATAACCGAGGCGCGACTCCATCGTGAACGGACCGAGCCCGCCTCCGGACGCCAGCCCCTCGGTTCCCACCGCCCGAATCAGCGGCGCGCCGCCCCACTCCTGATCCTCGGCCAGGCAGGTGCCTTCCTCATCGTCCGCGGGCGACACAGGAGCCTCAGGCGGGGCCTGACCCTGGTAGAGCACCAGGCATCGCCGGAAAACACCGTTGAGCTGCAGCATGCCGAGATCCGCTTCCGAGACGTTCTCTATGCTGAACTCGATAGCGGGCACCAGCTTGTTGCGCCCCAGGTCATCCAGTCCGACATCAAGCCACCCGGTGGTAACCTGCGTTACCGCCACAGCCGTGGTCAGATCGGGAGATGCTCCGCATCCGGCGACCGCGACGAGCGGCGCGAGCACCAGGGCAGGGAGCCGGATCGAACCGTTTCGCATCGGCCGATTGTAGATCGCGCGCATTCGGGAAGCTCCTATCGGCCGGGGGCGGCGGTGGGCGCCTCGCCGGGCGGCCCGGCGACACGCACGACAAAGTCGGCGAAGTCCTGCCGCACCCGCGCCGGATTACGTTCCTGGGCGCGGCGAAGCCGCTGGACGATGTCCGGCCACGCCGGCTCCGGCGCCAGCTCCCGCTCGGCCATCTGGCGCTGGATCTCCTCGAGCAGCGCCGCGGATGATGCGGGACTAAAGACGGTCAGCCGCTCCAGCATCGCGGCCGGATCGCCGGGACCCGGGGAATCGCCGCCGACAAGCGCGAATTCCAGGCCCGGTCCGAAGACATCCCGGGGCGGAGCCAACACGATATCGGTGACCCGGGGCGGCGGGCCCGCCTCCACGAAAAGCGGCGCCGTCCCTTCCGCCGCCGCCGGCCGTCCCATGCTGAACTCGAAGTCTCCGTAGCGCACCTCGAAACCGGTGATGGCCGCCGCGGTAGCCCCCACCGCGACGCACAGCGTCGCCGCGACGCCGAGGCCCCAGGCCGGCGACATCGACCAGCCGGACCAGAACGACTCGCGCGCCCGCGCCTCGTGCGCCGCTCCGGAGGTCTGGGCCGGCGCCACCTGCCATCGGTCGAACGCGAGATCGGTCTCCGGCACCGTCCACGCCGACAACGCGCCCTGCACCGAGCGCAACGACGCCAGCTCCTCCGAACAGGCGCGGCACGCGGTGACGTGCGCCTCCACGCGCGCGTGTTCGCCGGTCGAGCCCTCGCCGTAGAGGTACGTGATGAGTACGCTCTTCTCCGGACAATCAGCCATCGGACTCCCCTCCGCGTTGCAGCACCAGGCGGGGATAAGCCCGTCCGGCGCCGCCACCCTGCATGGCCGCCAAGCCCACCGGGTCGGCCAGGAGCCGCCGCAGGGTGGTGAGGCCCTGATACACCCGGGTCTTGATCGTGCTCAGGGGCTTCCCCGTCGCATCGGCAATCTCCTGGAGCGTGAGACCCTCGAACTCCTTCAGGATGATGGCCTGCCGCTGCGCCTCGGGCAGGCTGCGCATCGCGCGCTTCACGGTCTCGAGCTGGAACCGGCGGGCCATCGTTTCCTCGGCCGGCTCGGTGGCGAGGCTCGCCCGCTGGTCGGCCAGCCGTACCGCGTCGCTGGTCTCCGCGTCGCCTCCATCAAGGCTGACCATCCGCGCGCGCTTCCGGGACCGGCGCCAGTCGCGGCAGCGGTTGAGCGTAATGCGGTACATCCAGGTCGAGAATCTCGAATCCCGCCGGAACTTCCCGATCGACCGCCACGCGCTGACGAACGCTTCCTGGACGATCTCGTGCGCCTCCGTCTCGTCCTGCACCTCGCGAAGCGCGAGGGCGAACATCCGGTGCTGCCAGCGCTGCACCAGTTGTCCGAAGGCATCGTGGTCCCCGGTCTGCGCCCGGGCGACAAGGGCTTCGTCGGTGGTCGCCACGCCGGCGGAGGCCTCCAACGGCGATGGGTCCAACGGCTCGCCTCCCGGACGAGCCTCGCGGGGCAAGGCTGCGACTCCCTGCATTTCCTGTCATGTTAGACGGTCGGGCTGGCAAAAGGGTTTGGGCGCGCAAGCCGTCAGCCGGGATCGGCGATGCGGAAGGCGAGGCGGTAACCGTCGTCTCCCCCGGCGCCGATCACCACGGGCTCGTAACCGCTCGCCGGCGCGGAGGCCGCAAAGAGCACTTTCGTGTCCGATCCGCCCGCGAGGCGCCGGGTGATGGCCGCCTGCACGTCGTCGGCGAGGCCGCCGAACGCATCGCCCGCCGGGCCGCCGGCGAGGGGCACGTCGCGCGTCTCCGCTTTCGCCCGCTTTGCCGCCCGGTCGATGACGCCGCCCGCGAAGCGCGCCGCCGCCTCGGCCAACGCGTCCCACCAGTTCTTCCGGTTCACGTCGAGAACCGTCACCTTCAGCCGGTTGAGCTGCAGGGCCCGGATCCGGAGCACCAGGCGGTCCCAGTCGTCGACGCGCTCGACGTCGACTTCGGGCAGGTAGTACGCCGTCGACCCCTTCCGCCGGCCGTGCCGCGCGGCAGCGGGCTGCTCCTTCCGGACGAAGTTCTGCTTCGCGTGCGCGCCGGGCTGGCACTCCCAGAAGGTGTCCAGGCCCGGCAGCACGGCCGTCTCGGTGTCGAAGTCGCCGCGCTTGTTCTGGTAGCGAAGCTCGGCGATCAGCCGGAAGTTCGCCTGGCGTCCCGGCAGACGGGCCGGAAACTGGAATTCATCGAGCGTGATCTCGTAGTCGTACAGTGGTTCCTTCTTGGCCATGGCTTGGTCTGGGGCATCCCGGAACGAACTGGCAGCGTGACCGCCGCGCGAAGCGCGTGTTCCCGATGCGCCATCTTAGCAGGCCCGGTGTGCCGGCCGGTCCGCTCGACAGGCAGCGGATCCGCCCGCTATCGTACGGGTCGGGTGCTTCCGGCGTGATACAGGTATCGAGCCTTCACAAGACGTTCGCGGACCGCGTGCTGTTCGACCGCGTCACCTGGCAGGTGCAGCCGGGTCAGCGCATCGGCCTCTGCGGCCCGAACGGCTCCGGAAAGACGACGCTGCTCCGGATGCTGGCCGGTGAGGTGGAGCCGGACGCCGGACAGATCGTCCGCCCGTCCGGCTTGACGGTCGGCTACCTGCCGCAGGACGGATTGACCCACGCGGGACGGACGCTCCGGGACGAGGCGACGCTCGCCTTCGCGCCGCTGCTGGCGCTCCAGGACGAAATGCAGCGCCTGGAAGGGCAGCTTGCGGACCCCGCGACAACCGGCGACGCCCACGACGAACTGCTCCATCGCTACGCGGAAGCGCAGGAGGCGTTCACGCATGGCGACGGTTACGGCATCGAGGCGAAGGTGGACGCCGTGCTGCGCGGCCTCGGCTTTGCGCCGGAGGACTTCGACCGCCCCGCCGAGCACTTCTCGGGCGGCTGGCAGATGCGCATCGCGCTCGCCAAGCTCCTGCTCGCCCGACCGCGGCTGTTGCTCCTCGACGAGCCGACAAACCACCTCGACCTCGAGGCGCGGAACTGGCTGGAGGAGTTCCTGATCGAGTATCCGCACCCGGTGGTCCTGGTGTCGCACGACCGCTACTTCCTCGATGCCGTCGTCACCGCCATCGCCGACATCAATCTCCGCACCCTTGACACGTACCCGGGCACCTACAGCGCCTACCTGACCGATCGCGACGCGCGGGTCGCCCGGCTCCGGGCCGCGAAGCAGCAGCAGGACGAGGACATCGCCCGGATACAGCTCTTCATCGACCGCTTTCGCTACAAGGCGTCCAAGGCGAAGCAGGTCCAGAGCCGGGTCAAGATGCTGGAGAAGATCACGCCAATCGAAGTGCCGCCCGAACGGAAGAAGGTGCACTTCACCTTTCCCGCCAGCGCGCGGAGCGGCCGCACGGTAGTCGAGTTGCGGGACGCCGCGAAGGCCTACGGCGACGTTCGCGTGTTCGGCGGCGTGAACCTCCATATCGAGCGGGGCGACCGCCTGGCCCTGGTCGGTCCGAACGGCGCCGGCAAGTCCACCCTCATGCGGATGCTCTCGGGGGCGGAGGCGCCCGACGGCGGCGAGCGGACCGTCGGCTACCGCGTCCACACGCAGTACTTCGCGCAGGACGAGGCGACCCGGCTCGACCCGGCGCTCACCGTCTACGAGACGCTGGCCACGGGATCGCCGGTGGACATGGTGCCCGCGATCCGGAACATCCTCGGCGGCTTTCTCTTTACGGAGGACGACATCTACAAGCGGGTACGCGTCCTCTCCGGGGGCGAGCGGACGCGCCTCGCGGTGGCGCGCATGCTGCTGCGGCCGTCGAACACGCTGATTCTGGACGAGCCGACGAATCATCTGGACATCGACTCGACGGATGTCCTGCTCGAGGCGCTCGAGGCGTTCGGCGGCACGCTGATCTTCGTGTCCCATGACCGTTACTTCGTGGACAAGCTGGCGACGAAGGTGCTCGACATCGGCGGCGGCGATGCGGTGCTCTACCCGGGAACCTACGAGGAGTTCCGCTGGAGCCGGACGCATGCCGGGGCGCCGGCGGCGCCGCCGTCCGCAACGGTGATCCCGCCGGCGACGGGGACGCGGCGCGGCGGCCCGAAGCCCGCGCCGAAGGCGTCACCGCGAACATCGGCCTCGGCCGTGCCCGCGGCCGTGCCGGCGACGGGCTCAAAGCGGCCGCCCAGCGCGGCCGAACACAAGCGGCGGCAGGTGGAAGCCCGGCGGCAGGAACGCCGCACGCAGGCGCTCCGTAGACGGATCGCGGAGCTGGAGCGGCGCATCGCCGAGCGCGAAGAGGAAATCCGCGGTCTCGAGACGAAGATGGCGGCGCCCGATCTGTACGCGGACGAGACGGCGGCCACCGGGATGGTCAAGCGCCACCAGGCCCTGATGTGGGAGGTGGGCGACCTGATGAATCAGTGGGAGGCGCTCGAGGAGGAAGCGGCGGATCGCGACCGGGCCGCGGTCATGCCCGCGGGTGGTGCTTCCGGTACACGTCGGTGATCTGCGCGGTGCTGACGTGCGTGTAGCGCTGCGTCGTGCTGATCCGGCTGTGGCCGAGGAGCTCCTGGATCGACCGCAGATCGGCCCCGGCGTCGAGCAGATGGGTCGCGAACGAATGCCGCAGCGCGTGCGGTGAGATGCCGAGGCGGGTCGCCGCCTGCTGCGCGTACTTCCGCACCAGCCGATCGATGCTCCGCACCGACAGGCGCCCGCCATGCTTGTTGACGAACAGCGGGTCGTCGGGCGCGTGGCGCGTGCGCCCCCGCCGCAACCGCACGGTGCGGGGCGGCGCCGACTCCATCAGGCGGGCGCGGTCCGGCAACCATGCCCGGATCGCCGCGGCGGCCGGCCGGGTGCAGGGCACGATCCGCTCCTTGCCCCCCTTGCCGAGCACGCGCACCATGCGGCCGCTCAGGTTGACGTCCTCCAGATCGAGGGTGGCCAGCTCGCTGAGGCGCAGTCCCGACGCGTAGAACAGCTCCAGGATGGCGCGGTCGCGCCGGCCGAGCGGAGTCGCCGCGTCGGGCGCGGCAAGCAGCGTCTCAATCTCGTCGCGGGCGAGGTGCGCCGGCATCCGCCGCTCGACGGCGGGCGCGTCGACCAGCGCCCCCGCGTTCCGGTCGACCGCACCCTCGCGCCGCAGATAGCGCGTGAACGACCGGATCGCGGCAAGGCGGCGCGCCGAGGTCGCACGCGAAAGCCCCTTTTCGTACAGCGAGGCCAGGAACGCGCGGATCAGCCGGTGGTCGATGTCGGCCGGCTTCGGACTGCGCCCCAGGCGCTCGGCCGCGAACGTCGCAAACTGCGCCAGGTCGCTCTGGTAGGCCCGGAGCGTGTGGCGCGAGACGTTCCGGTTCAGCTCGAGGAACTCGAGGAACTCGTCACGGTGCGACTGCAGCGGCTGCGGCATCTTCACTCGATCTATCGGCCGGTCGGTCCCCGGCCATCCAGGTTTCCAGATCGGCCAGGGCGCGGCGGGCCATCGCCTGCCGCCGCGCCTGCCGGCCACGGGGCGGCGCGTCGAGGGACGGGATCAACCCGAACGCGATGTTCGCCGGCTGGTACGTGCTGGGGGCGGCATGCGAAACGTAGTACGCCAGCGCGCCGAGGGCGGTCGTGCGAGGCAGCGCGCGCGGTGTTTCCCCCAGCGCCACCGCCGCGGCGTTCCGTCCCGCGACGAGGCCGGAGGCGGCTGACTCGACGTACCCCTCGACGCCCGACACCTGTCCCGCGATGAAGAGATCCGGCCGGGTCCGGGTTTGCCACGTGGGCAGCAGGACGGTCGGGGCGTTGATGTAGGTGTTGCGGTGCAGCATGCCGAAGCGGACGAACTCCGCCTGCTCGAGTCCCGGGACCAGGCGCAGCACGCGCTTCTGCTCGCCCCACTTCAACTGGGTCTGAAACCCGACCAGGCTGAAGTGGTCGGCCGCCAGGTCATCCTGGCGGAGTTGCACCACCGCCCAGGGACGGCCCCCGGTCCGCGGATCCGTCAGGCCGACCGGCTTCATCGGACCGTAGCGGAGCGTGTCGAGGCCGCGGTGGGCCATCACCTCGACGGGGAGGCAGCCCTCGAAGAAGGGCGTCCGATCGAAGTCGTGCAGCTCGGCCCGCTCGGCGGTGACGAGCGCCTCGTGGAAGCGCACGTACTCCGCTTCCGTCATCGGGCAGTTCAGGTAGTCTCCTTCGTTCGGATCGGCGCCGCACGCCGGTCCGCCCGACGCCGCCACGCGCGAGCCGCGCCCGCGTCGGGACGCCCTGAAGACCTTCGACTGGTCGATGGTCGACGCCTCGACGATGGGACTGATCGCATCGAAGAAATACAGTTGCTCGCGTCCGACGAACGCGGTCAGGTCGGCGGCGAGCGACTCGGAGGTGAGCGGCCCGGTGGCGACGATGACCGGAGAGCCGGAAACCGGAGCGTCGGAATCCGGCGCGGCCGGCAGGCGCGGCACCTCGCCCCGGCGGACCGTGATGCGCGGCTCGCGTTCGATGGCGCCGGTGATCCCCTCCGCGAACCGATCGCGGTCAACCGCGAGCGCGCCGCCGGCCGGGACGCGCGATGCGTCCGCCACCCGCATCACCAGCGAGTCCAGCCGGCGCATCTCTTCCTTCAGAAGGCCGACCGCGTTGTGGAGGGCAGCGCCCCGGAAGGAATTGCTGCAGACCAACTCCGCCAGGCGGTCGGTCCGGTGGACGGCCGTCGTCCGGACGGGGCGCATCTCGTGCAACGTGACCGGAACGCCGCGCGCGGCGGCCTGCCATGCCGCCTCGCTGCCGGCCAGGCCGCCGCCGATGACGTGGATCATCCCGCCTTCTTTGTCGCCGCGGGGGTCTCGACCCACCGGTCGCCCTCGTAGACCACGCGCCAGCCGGTCGCCTTTCCGTCCTGCTCCGACATCAAGTATTGCTGGCGCGTCTTGCGCGAGTAGCGGACCACCGCGGGCCGTCCCTCCGGGTCGGTGTCCGGCCCCTCGATCAGGTAGCGGTACTTCGGATGGAGTTCCCCCGCGTGCGCCTTCAATTCCGACACCGCCGGGGCGCGCGTCTCGCGGTGCCGGGGAAACTGGCTGGCGGCAAGGAAGATCCCGGCGGCGCCGTCGCGAAGGACGTAGTGATCGTCCACCGACCGGCAGCGAAGCTCGGGCATCGGAATGGGATCGACCCGCGGCGGCGCCGGCTCGCCGTTCCTGAGCAGCTTGCGCGTGTGCCTGCACTTTGCGTTGGTGCAACCGAAGAACTTGCCGAACCGCCCCGACTTGAGCGCCATGTCGGCCTCGCACTTGTCGCACGGGATCGTGCGCGCCTTGGGAAGGAGCGCCTCGAACGAACCCGCTTCGATCTCGTGCCCGGCGCAGTACGGGTTCTTGCCGCAGACGTGGAGCTTCCGCGCCGCGTCGATGACATACGAATCCATGTACGCGCCGCACGTCGGGCAGTGACGCTTGGCCCGGAGCAGCCGACTCTCCGCCTCGTCGTCCCGGTCGGCGTCGGCCGCCTCGTCCGCCGGCCGAAGATCCAGGGTCTGCGTGCAGCGCTCCTTCGGGGGCTGCGCGTAGCCGGAACAGCCCAGGAACACGCCGCTGCTGGCGGAGCGGATCTGCATCTTCCGGGCGCACGTCGGACAGTCGATGCCGGTCATGGTGGGCGTGTTCGGCTGCATGCCGTCGGGGCGCGCCGCGTCCTCCAGCTTCTTGCGGAAGTCGGCGTAGAACGTATCGAGCACCTTCAGCCAGTCGCGGTTGCCGGAGGCGATCTGGTCCAGCGTCTCCTCCATGCCGGCGGTAAACGAGTAATCGAGCAGGTCGGAGAAATTCTCGACCAGCCGGTCGGTCACCAGTTCGCCGATCTTCTCCGCATGAAAGCGGCGCTTCTTCAGCGTGACGTAGCCGCGGTCCTGAATGGTCGAGATGATCGACGCATAGGTCGAGGGCCGGCCGATGCCGCGACGCTCCAGTTCCTTCACCAGCGTCGCCTCGCTGTAGCGGGCCGGCGGCTTGGTGAAGTGCTGGGCCGGCGCGAGCTTCGCGCAGGTGAGCATTTCGCCCTCGTCGTAGGCGGGCACCGCCAGGTCGTCGCCCTTGCGGGAGATCGGCGGCAACACGCGCGTGTACCCGTCGAATTCCAGCACGCGGCCGCGAACGCGCAACTCGTAGTCGCCCGCCACGACGGTCACCGTCGTGCCGAGATACCGGGCCGGCGTCATCTGGCACGCGAGGAACTGGCGGCGGATCAGGTCGTACAACCGGCGTGCGTCGGCGTCGGCAATCGGAAGCGCCGCCGCATCGGCCGCCGCGTCGGTTGGACGGATCGCCTCGTGCGCCTCCTGCGCGCCCGCCTTGCTCCGGTAGACGTTCGGCTTGGGCGGCAGGTACCCCGGGCCGAACGACGCGCCGATGTGGGCGCGGGCGGCGGCCACCGCGTCGGCCGACAGCGTCGTCGCGTCGGTCCGCATGTAGGTGATGTGGCCCCCTTCGTAGAGGCGCTGCGCGAGGGTCATCGTCTTGCGGACGCCGAAACCGAGGCGCGAGGACGCCGCCTGCTGCAGGGTGGAGGTAATGAACGGCGCCGGCGGCCTGGTCGTCGCCGGCTTGTTCTCCACCCGAGTGACCCGGAAGGTTTCGCCGACAAGGGCGGCGACCGCCGCATCGGCTTCCGCCTGGTTGCGGGCGCGGAAGGTCGCGCCGGCCTGCTTCGCCACCTGGAAGCGGCAGACTTCCTTCTCGCCCGCCCGCATCAGGTCGGCGAAGACCTCCCAGTATTCCTCCGGCTCGAACGCCCGGATCTCCCGCTCGCGCTCCACCACCAGGCGGACCGCGACCGATTGCACGCGCCCGGCCGATAGCCCGCGCGCCACCTTCGCCCAAAGGAGCGGCGAGACCTCGAAGCCGACGACACGGTCGAGGAACCGGCGCGCCTGCTGGGCGTTGACGCGATTCTGGTCGATGTCGCCGGGGCTGGCGAAAGCGTCCTGAATGGCCCGGCGCGTGATTTCGTTGAAGACGACGCGGCGGAAGCGCCTGGGATCGCCGCCAATCACCTCGCGGAGGTGCCAGGCGATCGCCTCGCCCTCGCGATCGAGGTCGGTCGCGAGGTACACGTCGTCCGACGTCTCCGCGAGTTTCTTGAGGTCGCGGACCACCTTCTCCTTGCCGGGAACCACCTCGTAGGTGGCGCTCCAGCCGTGGTCCGGATCGACTCCCATACGCCGAACGAGCTGCCGGCGCTGCTGCTTCGCCCGCTGGGCGGCAGTTCTACGCTTCTTGCCACTGGCCGCCGGTTTGCCGCCGTTGGCCGACTCCGCCCCGCCCGCACGCCCCCGGCCGCTGACCGGCAGGTCGCGGACGTGCCCGACGCTCGACTTCACGAGGTAGTCGCGTCCCAGGTATCTGTTGATCGTCCGGGCCTTGGCCGGGGATTCCACGATTACCAGCGATCTCGCCATGCTCCTCCTGTGACGGCGGCGGCCGGCCAGCCACCTGGCGGCCGCGAACCGGCGTTACGTTAGCATCCTGTCGGGTGTCCGCACGAACCGGCCGTTGGCGACCCGAAGAACGCGACCCTCGATCTCGAGGTCCGTGAGCTTCCGAAGCAGCGCCACGCCGTCCATCCCGCTCTGTTCCGCCAACTCGTCCACGGAGTACGCCTCGCCCGGGTCCATCCGGCCCAAGACGGGGTCCAGTCCCCGAGCGAACGGTTGTCCCTCCGCCGACCGTGTCGCTGCCTGCGCCTCATCGGCGGCCACCGCCGGCATGCCCAATTCTTCAAGAATATCGTCCGCCGTCTCGACGATCTTCGCGCCGTCCCGGATCAGGGCGTGGGCGCCGCGGCTCCGGCCGCTCAGCACGTTGCCCGGCACCGCCATCACGTCGCGCCCCTGTTCGGCCGCGCAACGCGCCGTGATGAGCGATCCGCTCCGGAATGTCGCCTCGACAATGACGACTCCGCGTGACATTCCGCTTATCAACCGGTTCCGCCGCGGAAAGTGATGCCGTAGCGGCGGCGTGCCCGGCGGCAGTTCGCTGACTACGGCGCTTCCCGCCGTGCCGGCGATCCGGTCGGCCAGGGCGGCGTGCTCCGACGGGTAGACGACGTCGACGCCCGAGCCGACCACCGCCACGGTCGAGCCCGGGCCGGCGAGCGCTCCCCGGTGGGCCGCCGCGTCGACGCCGCGGGCGAGACCACTGACGACCGTCACGCCATGGCGGCTGACCTCAGCCGCCAGTTGCTCCGCCACCTGCACCGCGTAGGGGGAGGCCCTGCGCGACCCGACGATGGCGACCGCGGGGCGATCCAGGGCGGAGCGGTCGCCCCGCAACCAGAGCACCGCCGGCCGATCCTCGAGTGCCGTCAGATGCGCCGGAAAGGCCGGATCGTCCCACGTGACCGGCACGAAGCCGCCCGCTGCCGCGGTCTCGAGAAACCGGACCGCCTGTTTTCGGCAGGCTTCCCGCTCCCTGGCCAGTGGCCCTGGCAGCCTGGGCAGTTGCTCGGTGAGGCCGGCGAGATCGACGCCACGGCGCTGATCGCCCGACAGCGCGGCGCTTCCGTCCTCCGTGGCGTGCGTCAGCAAGGCCTTGCGCAAACGGGTGCGCGTCAGAAAGAGCGACAGAACGACCGTTGCGACGAGGTTGGCGCCCCTTGTCATGTCCATTCCGTCGGTGCAAGATCCTTGCCAGGACGGAACGTCAGCGCGGCGGCGTGCCCCCCGCCGCGATCCGGACGCCGACTTTACTTGCAACCGGCTGCGATAGGCCGCTATATTCGATCAGGCGCTTCGTTCGGGGGCTGTGTCTTGGTGAGAATCGACGCGCTGGGAACGATGAAAGCCTTCCTCACCCTCGCGCTATTGCTGGCGCTCACTCCCGCCGCCATCGCGGACGAACGGGACGACGCCACGGCGCAGGTTGAGTTCGGCATCGCGGTCGCTCGGGCCGGCCTCTGGGAGGAGGCCGAGTATCGCTGGAAGCGGGCGACCGACATCGACCCGAGCTATGCCGCCGCGTGGAACAATCTCGGGATTGCCTATGAGCAGAAGGGAGAGTTCGATGAGGCGCTCGACGCGTACGAGAGAGCGCTCGATCTCGAGCCGGACAACATCAACATCCAGCAGAACTACGATCTCTTCAGGGAAATCCATGACCGCATTCTGGAAGGCGACCGGTAGCGCGTTCCTGCTGCTCTCCGCCACGGCCTGCACGAGCTACTTCGAGGTTCCGATTGAGACCCCGCTCCAGCCGAAGCTGGATGTCGGGCGTTTCCAGCGGATCCTGGTGGCCGGCTTCCTCGCGGGAGGCAGCGAGGACGTGGACGCGAACCTGGAAACGTCGCGGCTGCTCCGGAGCCAGTTGCGCTCGGAATCGCGCCTCGAGGTCATCGACGCCGAGGTGCTCGATCTGCTCGCCGTCGCGGAGATGCAGGGCGGCGGGTTCAACGGCAACGGAGATGGCAACGGAAACGGCAACGGTGACGGCGACGTGCAGCGCGGCGCCGACGATCTCCCGCTCAGCGACGACGAGCGAGCCGAGTTGAGCGAAGAGGACCTCGAGTCGTTCGAGCACATCTTCGCCAACGTCAGCTACTGGCGGCAGTTGGGGGAAGAGCACCAGAACCCGCTCATCGTCACCGGCACCGTCCACTTCACCCCGCACCAGCGCTCCGGGATGGTGACGCGCGAACGGGAAATCTACGACGAGTTCGGGCGGCGGCGCGTCGTCCCGGTCCGGACCTACCGCGACCGGAGCGGCTTCGTGCTGAGTCCGACCTTCATCTTCATCGACGGCAGCACGGGCATCACGCTCTACACCGAGCGGCACCGCGAAGAGGTGTTGTACGAGAGTACGCAGAACACGCCGGCGCTCTCGTCGTACTTCGAGCTGATGGACCGTCTGCTCCCTTCCTTCCTCGGCGCCCTGGCCGATCAGAGCATCCGCGGAATGCGGATCATGCTGAAGTAGGCGCGCTTTACAGGCCGCTTCGGGCAGGGGTATGATTTCCGTTTGCCGACGCTGAAGTCGGCGCAACAGGGAACATGTTCGCGATCATCGAGAGCGGCGGACGGCAGTTGCGGGTCGAAGAGGGAGCGGTCGTCACCATCGACCACCTCTCGCGCGAAGTGGGTGATACCGTCACCTTCGATCGCGTTCTCTTCGTCGACGGAAACGGCGCGACCGCGGCGGGAACGCCGTACATCGACCAGGCAACGGTGACCGGTGTAATCGACAGCCAGACGCGTGGTCCGAAGCTGCGGGTTTTCCGCAAGCGCCGGCGCAAGGCGTGGCGCCGGACCCTCGGCCACCGGACGGCCCAGACGCGCGTCCGCATAACGCGCATCGAGACACGCTAACCGGCCCGACGGACCGGGACCGCGCATCAGCGACGAGATCATCATGGCGCACAAGAAGGGTCAGGGCAGTTCACGGAACGGCCGCGACAGTCAGGCGCAACGGCTCGGCGTCAAGCGGTTCGACGGGAATGTCGTGCCGGGCGGCGCCATCCTCGTCCGCCAGCGCGGCCGGCGCTTCCGTCCGGGCCGTAATGTCGGCCTCGGCAAGGACGACACGCTCTTCGCGATGGTCGGCGGACGGGTTCGCTTCGAGGATCACGGCTCCCGAGGACGTATCATCAGCGTCCTCCCGCTGGACGCCTCGTGACGACAGGACGCTGCCGCGCGCCGGCCGAGGATCGTCTCCCCACCTGCTGATCCGTTCCGAATGTTCGTCGACGAGGTCGACATCCGCGTGGCAGCCGGCGACGGCGGCAACGGGTGTGTCAGCTTCCGCCGCGAGAAATTCGTCCCGCGCGGCGGTCCGGACGGTGGCGACGGCGGACGGGGCGGTTCGGTCTGGCTTCGCGCCTGCAACCATCTCAATACGCTGGTATCGCTCAAGTTCCATCCGCTGTGCCGCGCCAAGCGAGGCGCGCATGGCGAGGGCTCCGACCGGACCGGCCGCTCCGGCGCCGATCTGTACGTGGATGTCCCGCCGGGCACGATCGTCTACGCCATCGACGAGGATGGCGACGCCGTCGGGCCGCTTGCCGACCTGACGGACGACGGCGAGTCGTGGCGGGCCGCGGCGGGCGGACGGGGCGGGCGGGGCAACCGGCGCTTCGTCAGCTCCACCAACCGGGCGCCGCGTCAGGTGGAGAAAGGTCTGCCGGGCGAGCAACGCGCGCTCCGGCTTCGCCTGTCCCTCCTCGCCGATGTCGGCCTGGTCGGCTTTCCGAATGCGGGGAAGTCGACCCTGATATCCCGCGTGTCGGCGGCGCGTCCCAAGGTGGCCGACTATCCCTTCACGACCCTGACGCCCCACCTCGGCGTAGTGAGCCTGGACGACGAGCGGAGTTTCGTCCTGGCCGACGTGCCGGGACTGATTGCCGGCGCGCACGAGGGACATGGCCTGGGACATCGCTTCCTCCGTCACCTCGAACGGACCCGCGTGCTCGTCCACCTGATTGACGTCTCTTCCGGCAGCGGGCGCGATCCGGTGGACGACTTCGAGACGATCCGCAACGAGCTGGAGCGCTTTCCCGCCGGCGCGCCGGTGGCGACGCCCGGCGGAACGTCCGGCGGAACGTCCGGCGACGCCGTCACGGCAACGGCGCCGGCGCCGGATCTCGCGCGAAAGCCGCAACTGGCCGCCGCGACGAAGATGGACGCGCTCGATGATGACGAGCGCCTCGCGCGGCTGAAGGGTCATCTCCGGGCGCGGTCGGTTCCCCTCTATCCGATCTCCGCCGTGACCGGCGACGGGGTGCCGGCGCTGCTCGAAGCGATGTGGTCGACCATTCACGGATCCGGAGAGGAGGCGCGATTCGCGTGACGCGGCTCGGGATCCTGGGCGGAACGTTCGATCCGGTGCACTACGGGCATCTCGACGCGGCGGTCGCGGCGCAGCAGGCGCTTGGGCTGGATGAAGTGCGGTTGATGCCCTCCCGGGAGCCACCCCACAAGACGCCGTTCGATCAGGCCGGCGGCGACCACCGGCTGGCGATGGTCGCGCTGGCCGTCGACGGCTACGAAGCGTTGCAGGCGAGCGACTTCGAGTTGCGCGCGCCTGGTCCGTCGTACACGTCGGTCACGCTGCGACGCCTTGCCGACGAGCAGGGGCACGACCCCTCGCGGCTGTTCTTCGTTCTCGGCAGCGACGCGTTCGCCGACATCGGGCAGTGGTACGACTATCCGGCGCTTCTCGACCGGGGTCACTTCGTCGTCGTCTCGCGCCCCGACGCCACCGGGGCGCCGCTCCGCGAACGGATGCCGGAGTTGGCCGGCCGTATGCAGGCCGGGCGCCCACCCGCCGAGGGCGCGCCCGCCATCTGGCTGGTCGATGCCGGCACGCGTGACGTCTCGTCGTCCGAAATCCGCCGGCGCCTTGTCCGGCGCGAGCCGCTCGATCACCTGCTCCCGCGCGCGGTCGCCGACTACATCGTTCGGCACGATCTGTACGCAGCGCACGACAACGGCACGGATCCTGCATGATGACCCGGTTGTCCCGCCTGCCGGACGCGGTTCGTGAAGCGGTTGCGGCGATGGTCGACAAGAAGGCGCTCGACATCGTTCTGCTCGATCTCCGCGAGGCGGGCGCATTCACCGACTTCTTCGTCGTCGGATCGGGGCGGACGACGCGTCAGGTGCAGGCGATCGCCGACGCCGTCAACGAGCGGCTGCGGGCAATAGGCGCGCGACCGAACCATGTCGAAGGCTACGACCATGCCGAGTGGGTGCTGATCGATGGTTTCGATCTCCTTGTCCACATCTTCACGGTCGAAACCCGCAACGTCTACGGTCTCGAGCGGCTCTGGGGCAACGCCGGCCGCATCGCCGTTCCGGAAACCGGTCTCGACAGCGCTGCCGTCGAAGAAAGCTCCGCACTCGGCGAACCGTCCACCGACGACGACGACAGCGTCGCAGGCGGCGGCTGAACCGTCGCCGCCCGGCCGGCGGCCCTACCCGCGGCGCCG
The DNA here is from genome assembly GCA_009838525.1 of Acidobacteriota bacterium. NCBI lineage: Bacteria > Pseudomonadati > Acidobacteriota > Acidobacteriota bacterium. Next base: position 73,756 of record VXRJ01000028.1, on the reverse strand, counting down.
GCTCGACGTCCGTTACGGACTCGACGTCCGTTGCGGACTCGACGTCCGTAGCTCACTCGACGCCATCCTCGCGGTTGTCTGGGCGTCGCGCTGCATTGCCTGCGAGCGGGCGCTCGACTCACCGACGCGCGGTGTCGTCTGCGCCGCCTGCCTGCGGCAGATCCCGCGTCTCTCGCCGCCCGTCTGCGGCCGTTGCGGCCTGCCGGTGAGCGCGGCCGACCTCGGTGGGGAGGGCGACGGCGCCGCGACCTGTCGCACCTGCCGGCGGGGCGGTGGACCGTTCACCCCGCGCCGTGCCGCCGGCCTGCATGACGGGCCGCTCCGGACGATGATCCACGCGCTCAAGTACGGTGGGCGCCGCTCGCTCGCCCAACCCCTTGCCGCGATGCTCCGCGAGGCGGCGGACGACTGGCTGCGCGCCGCCGACGCCGTTGTTCCGGTGCCTCTCCACCCGCTCCGGCGCTGGCGGCGCGGCTTCAACCAGGCGGACGACATCGCCCGCCGACTCGGCCGCCCCGTCATCCGGCCGATCCGCCGGGCGCATCACACCCGTCCGCAGATGGAACTCCCGCGCAGCGTCCGTCTCCGGGCGGTTCGTGGCGCGTTCAGGCTCGTGCGCCGCTACGCCGGCCGCGCGCCCTCGGCGGTCCGGGGACAGAGGCTCCTGCTGGTCGACGATGTGATTACGACCGGAGCAACGGTGGAGGCGTGCGCCACCCTGCTGCGAGAGGCAGGCGCCGCCGACGTGCGCGTGCTCGGCGTGGCCCTTGCGCCCCAGCGCGGCGTCCGCCAGCGCCCCGCCGAAACGTGCCGGTCCGAAACGCAGCGCCTGATGGTATGATGAAACATCATACTCTTGCGACGATGCCAAAAGCCAAGGTCGCCGTCACCCTGGACGCCCGGTTGCTCAACCAGATGGACACGCTCGTGTCAGGAGGGATGTTCAGAAACCGCAGCCAGGCAGTGGAATCAGCCCTGGCGGAGAAACTCGGCCGACTCGCCCGCACTCGCCTGGCGACGGAATGCGACAAGCTGGATCCGACCCACGAACAGCTTCTTGCGGACGAAGGCATCGCAGGTGAGTCGTGGCCCGAATACTGAGGGGCGACGTCCGCTGGGCGAATCTGAACCCGGTTCGAGGCCACGAACAGGCCGGCCAGCGTCCTGTCGTCGTCCTCAGCCACGATATCTTCAACGAGCGATCGGGCACGGTAATCGCCGCGGCCCTGACCAGTCAGGAACCGCGCGCAGGCTTCCCTCTGACCCTGCGGCTCCGTGCATCAAGGCTCCCCAAGCGTTCGTGGGTCAAGATCAGCCAGATCCGAACGCTCTCGACCGAGCGCCTCGGTCGACGCCTCGGGCGGGCATCCGAGGAGGAGCTGGCCGTCATTGTCGAGGGCCTGATCGAGATCATCGGGTAGACGAGGCACCCCGTTCAGCCGGCATGCACCGCCCGAATGTAGTGCGGGGCTCACCTCGGACCGCTAGGGTAGCGCCGGCAGGCGCGGCTCGAGCGCCGTGGCGAGGGCGGTGGCAACGTCGTCGGGCGACTGTTCGCCGTCGATCCGGATCCAGCCGGATTGCGCGGCAAGGCGCTGATAGCTGACCCGGACGCGCGCGAGGAGCGCGAGATCGCGCTCGTAGCGGTCGCGTCCCACCGCCTTGCGGGCCATCGCGGTCTCCGGCGCGATGTCGAGGAAGAACGTCAGATCCGGCTGCGGCAGGTAGATCTGCAGGTTCTCGAGCCACGCCGGGTCGAGGCCATGCGCTTCGCCGTAGGCGACGGCGGAGGCGACATACCGATCGAACAGGACGATGAGCCCCCCCGCCTGCCACCGGTCGATGTCGGCCTTCCGCTCGAAGCGATTCGCTACATACAGCAGTTGCATCGTTTCCGGGCCGTACTCCCGCTCGCCCTGCAGCGCGCGGGCAATCTCCTCGCCAATCGACGTTCCGTAGTCGGGAAACGACACCACGCGCGACCGGTAGCCGGCCGCCCGCAGCCGGTCGCGCAACTCGCGCGCCTGCGTCTCCTTGCCGCTCTGATCAAGCCCCTCGATCGCTACGAGCATCGTTGTCGCGCTCCGTTCCCGGCGCCGTCACAGCTCCGACGCCATCATTTCGTCGACGGACTGCCGGCGGCGAATCAGTGTCCACGCTCCGTCCGCGATCAGCGCCTCGGCCGGCAGGGGATGGCGATTGTAGTTCGAGGCCATCGCCACCCCGTAGGCGCCGGCGTCGCGCACCAGGATCCGGTCGCCCACCCGCGGCAACGGCATCCTCTGACCGAGGCCGACCACATCCGTCGTCTCGCATATCGGTCCGACGACATCGCAGGTGACGGGTGAGCCGTCGCGCGGCTGCAGCAGGTGCAGTCGGTGCGCCGAGCCGTACAACGCCGGGCGGAGCAGCTCGCTCATGCCCGCGTCGAGCACGACGAAGTGACGTCCGTCCGCCTGCGGCTTGACGTCGACCACGGTGGCGATGAGTGCGCCGGTCGGACCGACGATCCAGCGGCCCGGCTCGACGAGCAGGGTCAGCCCGGTTGGCCGGACCGCATCGACCAGCAGTCGCGCGTAGGCGTCGACCGACGGCGCCTCGGCCGCGTCGTAGGCGATCCCCAGTCCGCCGCCCAGATCGACATGCGCGAGCGGAACGCCGTCTTCCTGCAGCCGGTGCGCGAGCCGCGCGACCGCTGCCGCGGTCCGGCCCAGCGAATCGAGGTCGGTGATCTGCGATCCGACATGCGCGTGGATGCCGACCAGTTCCAGCCCTTCGTGCGTCGACGCCTCGCGCGCGATATCGCGGGCGTCGCCCATCGGCACCCCGAACTTGTGGGCCCGGCCGCCGGTCGCGATGCCCGGGTGGGTATCGGCCTCGATGTCCGGGTTCACGCGCAGGGCGACGCGCGCCCGCACGCCCCGCGACGCGGCAATGCGTCCGATCCGGTCCAGCTCCCCGGCCGACTCCGCGTTGATCGTGCCGATGCCGAGGCGCACCGCATCGGTCAGCTCCGCCTCCGTCTTGCCGACGCCCGTGAAGACGATCGCGTCCGGCGGCGCCCCCGCGCGCAACGCCACGCCTATTTCGCCTCCCGAATTGGCATCGAACGAGCTTCCCGCCGCATGCAGCAACCGGACGACCCCGAGCGTCGAGTTCGCCTTCATCGCGAAGTGGATCCGATGCGGCCACTCGCCGAGCGCGGCGTCGAGGGCCCGGTAGCGCGCGACGATGCCGGCCGCGCTGTAGACGTAGAGCGGTGTGCCTTCGGCGGCAGCCACGGCCGCCAGATCGACGCCATCGCAGGTGGCTGGACGGTCAGGGGAACAGTCGAATCCGTCCATGGGTGTGGGGGATGGCGTCGCCAGGAGCCCGTGGTGAAACCCCGCGGCCGCCATGAATTGTACACTTGCCGCACGTGTCCGACGCGCTGACGCCCCCGGTCGCCGACGAGACCGACGCACTCATCAACGCCTGTCTCAGCGGCGACCAGCACGCCTGGGAGTTGATCGTGCAGCGCTACCGCCGCAGGGTGTTCCACGTCGCCTACCAGTTCGTCGGGCGCCACGATGAAGCGGAAGACCTGACCCAGGACATCTTTCTGAAGGTATTCAAGGCGCTGGACACGTTCGACCGGCGCGCCAATTTCAGCACCTGGATCGTCAGCGTCAGCCGCAATCTCTGCATCGACCACTACCGGCGAGTCCGCCGCGAGCGCGAAACGGTAGACCGGCGGGTGGACGCGAGCGAGCTCTCTCCCGTTGCCACCGGTCTCGACCCCCACGGACGGCTCGAACGGTTCGACCGGCGGGCGCTGCTGCGCGACGCGCTCAACGCGCTGCCGGAGACGCTGCGGACGGCGGTAATGCTACGGGACATCCAGGAACTGTCATACCAGGAGATCGCCGCCCGCCTGCAGGTGCCGGACGGGACGGTCAAGTCGCGCATCAACCGGGGGCGCCGTGAACTCGCGCGGCACGTGGTCCGGCTGGAGCGCAAGCGGGGAGGAGACTCATGAACCTGACGACGGACAGAGTCGGCGCGGCCGTGGTGGTCCGTGTCGGCGAACCGAAGATGACCTACCAGGCGCTGTCCGGCTTCGCCGACACGGTCAGCGCCCTGCTCGCGGGCGGCGACCGGCGCCTGGTGATCGACCTCTCGCGGGTCGTCTACGTCGACAGCGCGACCATCGGCTGCCTGATGGATCTCTACCGGCAGGCCGACAAGCTGCAGGGAACCATCAAACTGGCCGGCGTGCAGCAACGGGTCGAGACGATGCTCACCATGACCGGCGCGCATCGATTCCTCGCCCTGCATCCGGACGAGTCGAGCGCCATCGACAGCTTTGGGGAATGACGATGCGCACCATCACCACGAGTTCCGGAACGAAAATTGCGCTGGATGGCGACCTGCTGGCGGTGCTCGAAGCGCTCTACCGCGAGATGCACGCACGCCACGGCCTCGACTACAGCTTCGAGGACGTGATGCAGGAAATCAGTCAACTGATCGACCAGATGACCGTGGACGAGCGGCGCACGTACCTCCTCGAGAGCCTGTTTCTCAACTCGGTGACGTACGAGAACGAGAAGCTGGACGCCTATATGCGTAAGCTGCCGGCGGAAGAAGGATCCGGCTGAAACGGATCCGGGCAAGAACGGACGGACCGCGTCAGGTCTTGACCGGCTGGGTGCCGGTGACGGTTTCCGGAACTGCGGCTTCCTCGGGGGCCGGTGCGAGCGGCGCGTCGACCAGATGCCAGGCATCCGATTCCTGGAGGATCTTCTGCGCGAACCCGGCATGCAGCGCGTGACCCGCCCGATGAGCCACGACATGGCCGATGATCGGGTGGCCGACCAGCGCCAGATCGCCGATGACGTCGAGGATCTTGTGGCGGACGAACTCGTCCTCGAACCGGAGCGTGTTGTTCAGCACGCCGGTCTCGCCCAGCACTATCGCGTTGTCGAGCGAGCCGCCAAGCGCGAGGCCCTTCTGGCGCATCTGCTCGACCTCTTTCAGGAAGCCGAAGGTGCGCGCCGGCGCGATCTCCTCGGCGAACGAATCCTCGGTGATCTGCTGCGTCCGCGACTGGTGCCGCAACAGCGGATGATCGAAGCTGATGCTGTAGGTCACCTTGAAGTGATCGGACGGATAGACGGCGATCCGCTTGTCTCCCTTCGAGAGGACTATCGGCCGCGCCACCTTCAGGAACCGCCGCGCCGCGCTGAGCGTCTTGACGCCCGCTTCGTGGACGAGGTAGACGAACGACGCCGCGCTGCCGTCCATGATCGGCACCTCGGCCGCGTTCAACTCGACCGTCGCGTTGTCGACGCCCAGACCGACGAAGGCGGCGAGCAGATGCTCGACGGTGCCGACCGACGCCGCGTCCTGCGTAAGCGCGGTGGCGTAGGAGAGGCTGGAAATGCGATCCGCCTCTGCCGGCACTTCAAGGCCGTTGAGATCCAGCCGCCGGAAGCGAATGCCGTGATCAGCGGGAGCAGGCTTGATCCGAAGCGTGACCTTCCGACCCGAGTGCAACCCGATGCCGGAGCACGAAACCGTCCGGCTAAGTGTTCTTTGGGGCGTCATTCCTGCCGGCCGTCTTCCACCGCGAACCCAAGCGGTCTGGCAAGCGTTGCTGCTCCTGCTAATGACCTGAGCCAAGCGGGCAGTAGCGACACCGCCACTGCCGTTCCTCCCCAATTTCGATGTGTTTATACCATACTCCGGGGTCTCACAGCCACTTTGCGCTACGCGTTTTTTCTGACGACTGCTCATGACTACCCCCATTGGCACGCGGCGCTACCGTACAGCTCTTGATCAGTGCACCAAAGCCGGACGGAGACAGGCACCCGTGAGCGAGCCCGCCTGCGCCGCTACCGTTTCCGGTGTTCCCGCCGCGACCACCATGCCTCCGTCGGCGCCGCCGCCCGGTCCAAGGTCGACGATGTGGTCCGCCGCCTTGATGACGTCGAGGTGGTGCTCGATGACAACTACGGTGTTTCCCTGTTCCACCAGCAGGTTCAGCACGTCGAGGAGGCGCTTCGTGTCCTCGAGGTGCAGCCCCGTGGTCGGCTCGTCCAGAATGTAGAGCGTCCGCCCGGTGCTCCGGCGCGACAGCTCCTTCGCCAGCTTCACCCGCTGCGCTTCCCCACCGCTCAACGTCGTCGCGGACTGGCCCAGCGTGAGGTAGCCGAGGCCGACGTCCTGCAGCGTCCGCAGCTTCGTCGCGATAGACGGAACGTTCTCGAGCAGTTGCGCGGCCTGGTCGACCGTCATCGCCAGCACGTCGGCGATCGAAGCGCCACGATAGGTGATCTCCAGCGTCTCGCGGTTGTAACGGCGCCCGCGGCACTGCTCGCAGGTGACGTAGACGTCCGGGAGGAAGTGCATCTCGATGGCGATCAGACCATCCCCCTGGCAGGCCTCGCATCGTCCTCCCTTTACATTGAAGGAAAAGCGGCCCGGCCGGTATCCGCGTGCGCGGGCTTCCGGCAACATCGAATAGATCTCTCGGATGAACGTGAACAGACCTGTATAGGTGGCCGGATTCGATCGCGGGGTCCGTCCGATGGGCGACTGATCGATCTGGATTACCTTGTCAATCCGGTCGATTCCCTCGATGGCGCTGTGAGCCCCGGGATCCGCCGCCGCCCGGTAGAGCGTTCGCGCGAGAGCGCGATAGAGAATGTCGTTCACCAGCGTCGACTTTCCCGATCCGCTGACGCCGGTGACCGCGATAAACACGCCGAGCGGCAGCTCGACATCGATGTCCTTGAGGTTGTTCGCCCGTGCTCCGCGGATCGTGATCGCGCCGCCATTCGCCGTCCTGCGCCTCGACGGCACGTCGATGGAGCGCGCCCCGCGCAGGTACATGCCCGTGAGTGAGTCGGTCCCGGCCGCCTCGAGCGCCGCCGGCGCTCCTTGGAAGATGACGTGACCGCCATGCTCCCCGGCGCCGACGCCGAGGTCGACAACGTAGTCGGCGGCGCGAATCGTCTCCTCGTCATGCTCCACCACGACAACCGTGTTGCCCAGATCGCGCAGCCGGCCGAGGGTGGCCAGAAGCCGTTGATTGTCATGCTGGTGCAGGCCGATCGACGGCTCGTCGAGCACGTAGAGGACGCCGGTCAGGCTGGCGCCGATCTGGGTGGCGAGCCGGATCCGTTGCGCTTCGCCCCCCGACAGGGTCGCCGCGCCGCGCGCCAGCGACAGGTAGCCCACACCGACGTCGCAAAGGAAGCGCATGCGGTCCCGTATCTCGCGCAGCACGCGCTCGGCGACCTGGGTCTCCCGCTCCGTCAGCTCGAGAGCGTCGAACACGGCCAGCGCGTCGGTGATCGACAGGTTGACGCAGTCGGCCATCGTCCGGCCCTTGACCCGGACCGCGCGGCTCTCCGGCCGGAGGCGTTCGCCGCCGCAGGCATGGCAGGCGCGCCGCGCACGGTAGGCCTGCAGCGCTTCCTGCTGCGCCCAGGTAGCCGCGGCATAGCGGCGGCGCAGGTTCGGCACGACCCCTTCGAAGTCGGCGCCGAACGGATCCGTCCGAAACCCGCGGGCGCGCCGTGCGCGGGGCGTGGCGCCGGACTGGCGGACGGCGTCCTTCGGGCCGAAGAGCAGCAGGTCGCGCTGCCGGCGCGGAAGCTTGCCAAAGGGGCGGGCGAGATCTATGCCGTAGTACTGCGAAAGGCGCGACAACGCCTTGCGAACCGATTCCCGGTCGCCCCCGGCCCAGGGCTGAATCGCTCCGTCGTCGAGCGATACCGATGGATCCGGCACGATCCGGTCCGGGTCGAAGTCCTCGATCACCCCCAGTCCCTGGCATTCCCGGCAAGCCCCGTGCGGCGAGTTGAAGGAGAAAGCGCGAGGTGACAGCTCCGGCATGTTGATGCTGCAGGCCGGGCAGGCGAGGCGGCGCGAGAACAGCCGGTCGCCGCCGCCCAGGGTATTGATGATGACGACGTCGTCCGCCAGCGTCAGTGAGAACTCTATGGCCTCGGTGAGCCGCCGCCTGGCTCCCTCGCGCACCACCAGGCGGTCCACCACGACCTCGATCGAGTGGTTCCGCCGCCGGTCGAGCGAGAACTCTCCCTCCAGGGGGCGGACCTCGCCGTCCACGCGAACGCGTGTCAACCCGCGCGCGCGAAGCGCGGCGAGTTCCTTCCGAAACGCCCCCTTGCGCCCGCGGACGATTGGCGCGAGGACGTTCACCCGCTCTTCCGGCGGATTCGAGACGATTGTCTCCACCATCCGCTCCACCGACTGTGACGTGATCGCCCGGCCGCACGACGGGCAGTGCGGGACGCCGATGTTGGCGAAGAGCAGGCGGAGGAAGTCGTAGATCTCGGTGACCGTGCCAACCGTCGAGCGCGGATTCGATCCGGTGGTCCGCTGCTCGATGGAAATCGCGGGCGAGAGCCCGTCGATCTGATCGACATCGGGTTTCTCCACCTGTTCGAGGAACTGGCGGGCGTAGGCGGAGAGCGACTCGACGTAGCGCCGCTGTCCCTCCGCGTAGATCGTGTCGAACGCGAGCGAGGACTTACCCGATCCCGAAAGCCCGGTCACCACGACGAGCTGATCGCGCGGCAGCCGGACGTCGATGTTCTTCAGGTTGTGGACGCGCGCACCCCGGACATCGATCCAGTCGTGCGGCTCCCGCGGTGTACCACTGCCAGGACCCATCGGCGAATGCCCAAACGGTCCATGCTACCACGCGTACAGGGTGTCGCCGGATGCCGCCACCATCGCGCCGGAGCGGTCGAACGTCACGCCCACCAGGTCCGGCGCGGCCAGGACCCGCGTGCGGGTCCCGTCTTCCGCCAGCCGGTAGACGGCGCTCGCTCCGGCCAACGCCTCGACGACATGCAGCCTGCCCCGGGGGTCGAAGGAGAGACCCTGCGGCCGGCCGAAGCCGGTCGCGATGCGGTCGACGGCGCCGGTCCGATCGATCCGGTAGACGCAGTCCTGTGTGGCAAGGGTCGGTCCGGTGACGTACAGCCCGTCATCCGGACCCCATGCCAGATGGAACGCAGCAACGCTCGGCGGGAGCGTGGCAAAGGGTGTCGCCCGGCCGGAACTGCCGATCCGGTAGACGGTGCCGGACCGGTCGCCGACATAGAGCGTCCCGTCGGGACTGAAGGCCAGACCGCACGCGATGCCGAGATCGCCGGCGAATCGATGAAACGCGCCGTCGTCGGCAACGGTGTACACCGTGCCGTCCTGGCGGCTCGAGACGAACAGCCGCCCGTCCGGAGCTACCGCGAGCGACGTGGCATTGACGATGCCCTTGACGAATGGCTCGCGAAAGCCGTCCTGCCGGATACGGAAGACGGAGACCGGTGTCCGCTCGCCGCGGGTGCCGCTGTAGGTGGCGTACAGGGCGCCGTCGAGCCCGACTACCGGGCCGTCGACCTGGTGGAGGCCGGTTGCCGCCACGCGGCCGATGTCGATGAACACCGCACCGGCCCGATGTCCGTTTCCTATGTGAACCGGGGTCCGTCCACCCTCCAGGCCGGATGGAACGAGCACTTCGACCGACCGCCGGGACATCTGGACGGCGCGCGCCGGCCGGTCGCCGAACCGGATGCCGGGGAGCATGCCGTCCGAACCGTCCGGCAGCAGGCCCTCTCCCTCGATCACGACCCGCCCCCCGGCGACCGCGCGCGACGGCCGGAGGGCGGCGATGTGCGGCTCGGACATGCTGGCGGCCAGGCTCCTAAGGCACCAGCCGGCGGATGACGCCGTCGTGCTTGTTCAACAGGAAAACCTGTCCGTCCGGTCCGGGGTCGATGCGCACGTCGGCCCGGGCTGCCGGATCCCGGCCCTGACTGACGTTCTTCTCCTGAATCACCTGCAGCAGCGTCTTCGTCCCGGACCCGTGACGGAGCAGGACGCGGCGCATCGCGTCCTGGCCACCCTCGGGCAGATGGTCCGCTGAAAAGTAGAAGACCTCGCCGCTCGGACCGTCTCCGAAGAGTACGAGGTTTGCAAGCTGCGGCAGGGCGTCGTCCCGGTAGACGACGAGGCCGGTGGCCATCGAGCTGCGCTGAAAAAGCGGATCGAGCTGGCCGTACTCCACTACCGGGTACGACAGGCCGGCCTCGCCCCGTGGATCGACGAGGCTGACCTCCTGGCGGCTGATGAACCGGAAGCTCCCCTCCCAGTCGTTCCAGCCCAGGTTTCCGCCCCGCGGCACGAGACTGACCTCCTCGACGATGTTCTGGCCGATGTCGGCCATGAACAGATTGCCGTTCCGCTCGTCCCAGGCGAAGCGTTGCGGATTGCGCACGCCGTAGGCGTAGATCTCGGCGAGGGTGGCGGGGTCGCCGTCGCTCGCGAACGGATTGTCGGCGGGGATCCCGTACTGCCCGTTCGTGCTGTTCGTTCCCAACGGGTCGATGCGCAGGATCTTGCCGAGGATCGAGCCGAGGTCCTGCGCGACGTCGAGAGGATCGCCGCCGCTGCCGCCGTCCGCCGATCCGACGTAGAGAAGGCCGAAGTCCGGGTCGCCGGGCGCCGCGAGCGGATTGAAACCGAGCTGCCCGCCGTTGTGATTGCGGAACGGCTGCTCCATCCGCAGCAACTCGCGGGGCGGGCCGCCATCGTAGACCGCCGCCGCGGGATCAGTGGCGGTCCACTCCAGCAGGATCGTGTCCTGGGCGTCGGAGCCCCCGTTCGGCACGAAATCCGCCGGCGGCGCCGTGTTGCTCGTATCGGTGTAAGTGTAGAGCCTTCCGTACCCCGGCGCGCCGGACACGCCGAACTGCGGATGGAGCGCGAAGCTCTGGAACCCGCGCTCCCGGCGGGACGCCTCGACGGCGAGCCCCCAACGCGGATCCGTCAGATCGAGATACCGCGTCACCGTCCCGCCGTCGTAGCTGACGGTGTAGACGAGGCCGCGCATGTCGTTCACGAACAGGCGCCCCGTCGCCGGTTCGTCCACCAGCCGCATCATCCGCGCCGCCTCGCCGTCGACGAACGGCAACGAGGCGAACTCCTCGACGCCGATCGTGATGACGCCGTCGGTGGCAGGAATCGGGTCCCGGAACGGATCGTTGGTGGTCTGGCCGGTGGCCGCCGCCGCCGTCAGCAACGCCACCGCCGCGGCGCCGAGACGCACGCTGATGACGGACACGGCGCAACTATACCGGATGCCCCCTCTGCTCGATGGACGTGGGGCGGCCAAGGGGAACGCTGAATCAGGTCTCGTCGAGCTCGACGTTCCAGTAGAGATAGTCGCGCCAGCTCTCGGGTGCGTCGCGGAGGCCGAACGTCAGCCGCACAGTCGGCGACCGGGTCGGCCGCTTGGGTGTGCGGATCACGCGCATCCCGGCCTGGGCGGGCGTCCGGCCGCCCTTCCTCCGGTTGCATCGGATGCAGGAGGTAACGATGTTCTCCCAGCTCTTGCGGCCTCCCTGGGAGACCGGCACCACATGGTCGAAGGTCAGGTCTCCGACCGGGAACTCCTTCCCGCAGTACTGGCAGGCGTGATCGTCGCGCGCGTAGATGTTCGCCCGTGAGAACGGCACTTCATCGAGCCGCCGCTTCATCGTGATGTAGCGCAGCAGACGGATGACCGACGGGAGTCGGAAGGTAACCGAGACCGAGCGGATCTCCCGGTCGTACTCGGAGACCACCTCCACCTTGCCCTGACAGAGCATGGTGATCGCCTTCCGCCAGTCGACCACCTTCAGCGGTTCGTACGTCGCGTTCAACAGCAGCGTCTGTTCCACCGTCTGCCTCGTTCGCCCGTTCAGCCCCGTCCGATCGCTACCTGCAGAACCAACAGCCTGTGGTGAAACCCCGCTGCATTCGAGCGGCGACGCATCCCGCCTGAACGGCGTTGCTCCTCGGGCAGGTACTTAACCGCCGATTCTGAACGACGCAGCGCCGCGGTGTCAACATTTCGGCTGTGTAACACATTGCACGCGCGTGAGTTAGCTGTCCCCCCAGGAGCATGCGCGGAGAAGTCTCGCGCCAGCGGAACTTCCAGCGCGCCCGCCCGGGCGCGACTGCAGTCCGTCGCCGACCGGTCCGATACTCCGGACGATGCGGGGATACGCCAGCGCGGGAGCAGTCTGCCTGATGCTGCTGGGCGCGGCCTGCGCCTCGGGCCGGGGTCCTGCTCCCGCTCCGTTCCCCCGTCCTGGGATGCCGCCGAGCTGGGCGCCGGCGCCGGTTGTGACGGATCCCGGCAACGCGGGCCGGATCATCACGACGGCGCTTGCCCTGCAAGGCTCGCGCTATGTCGCGGGAGGCGCGGCGCCGGGGGGCTTCGACTGCAGTGGCTTTACCCGCTATGTCTTCGGACGGCATGGCGTGACCCTGCCACGGACCGCCGCCGAACAGTACCGCGAGGGACAGGCGATCGCTCGGGATGATCTGCAGCCGGGCGACCTCGTCTTCTTCGCGACGACCGGAGGGGGGGCGTCTCACGTCGGTCTGGCGATCGGCGACGGGCAGTTCGTCCATGCCCCGAACCAGCGAAGCGCCGTCCGCATCGACGCGCTCGACACGCGCTACTGGAGCCAGCACTTCCTCGGGGTGCGCCGCTACGCCGCCGGCTCCTGAGGAGGCCGTGCGATCCGTCGGGGTGCGCCAGGGGCCCGGCCCTCTAGCCCGGCGTCACGATCTTGATGATGTCGCCCGGCAGCGGCTGCTCGTTCACCGGGAAACCGTTCATGATGGCCAGGGTGGGCGCCGTGACGATTTCCTCGCCGACGCGTTGCGCGATGCTCTGCCAGGTCTCGCCTTCGCGCACGGTATGGATGGCGATTCGGTTCGGGCGGATCGCGTCTGCCTCGGCCACCGTCAGTTCCCGGAACGACCGGATGCTGGCGTGAACCTCACGCTCCACCCGGTCGAAATCGCTCACGGGCACGAACGCGCCGAACAGGTAGATCAACCCGCCTGACCGGACGCAGGCGACCCGCGCCACGGTTTCCCCCATGCCCCGGATGTTTTGCGTCCAGGTGCCCAGATAGGCATCGAGTCCGTTGATGTCGGTGCGCCCGCCCTGCACCTGGCGAAATCCGGCCGACGTCATCTCCGCGTCGGCGATTTCGGGCAGTCCGCGTCCGGTGTCATCCGCCAGTTGCAGCAGCATGTAGCGGTCCTGGCCCGGTTCCCGCGCCACCACCACCTCGGGGCTGTTCTGCACCTCCCAGCCCGGGGGAAAGGAGAACGCGAAACGCATCTCCGGGTGAAGGAACTCGCTGCCCCGGACGATCCCCTGCTCCGGGTTGTCGCCGAACATCAGTCCGTCGATGCGCCGCAGGTAATCCTCACGCGCCACGCGCAGCGCGGCCGGGTCGGGTGTGTCGGCGAGAAGGCTGTCGACCGTACCGGTCACGCCGGCCACGCGGTCCAGCGGGTCGGGGTGGGTGGCGAGCCAGTTCGGCGTACCGCGCCGGTCGGTCGTATCCGCGATTCGTCCCAGCGTCGTCAGCATCCCCGCGACCCCGCGCGGATGCCAGCCCGAGGCCGCCGCGTACTCGGCCCCCAGCCGATCCGCCTGCCGCTCGTCGTCCCGGCCGAACCTCAGGAACAACACGCCGAGGCCCTGCGCCGCGGCGCCGGTCATGTCGGGCCGGCCGTACTGGGGACGCATTCCCGGAACGAAGATCTGGCCCAGAATCAGCCCCACCTGCGCGCCGGCGGCGCGGCTGTAGGCCTGCACGGCGTGGCGCGCGGTCACATGGCCGATCTCGTGGCCGAGGACGCCGGCAAGCTCCGCCTCGTCGTTCAGGTAGGCCATCAGCCCGCGGGTGAGGTAGATGAAACCGCCCGGGAGCGCGAACGCGTTGACGACCGGCGAGTCGACCACCGTGAACGTCCAGGGCAACTCCGGCCGGTGGGACACGCCGGCGAGGGAATGAGCCACTTCCTCGACGTACTGCTGCAGAGCCGGATCGTCGTAGACGCCCATCTCGGTCCGGATGATGGCGTCCGCTTCGCGACCCGTTTCGATCTCCTGCCGTTCGCTCATGAAAACCAGCTCGCGGCTGCCGCTGACCGGATTCGTCGCGCACGCCGCCATCGCCGCGGCGGCAACAAGCAAGAGCAGGCAGACGAGCGGCCAGGTGGCGCGCGATCGGGCGGAGGCATGCGCGGTCGCCCGTGGTGAGGGTTTCACGGCGGGTCCCTATGCCACCGGCGCCCGCAACGACTCGAGGGCGGTGCGAAGCTGTTCGATCGCCGCGGGACCGGCGGGACGGAGCGGTGGCCGCGGGTCGCCCGCCGTGAAGCCGAGCATCGTCACCGCCGCCTTCAACCCGGGAATGCCATGCGCCGAGGTGACGAGCCGCGCGATCGGCGTCAGCCGGCGCTGCAGCACGCGCGCCTCATCCAGACGGCCGGCGCGGACGGCGTCGTACAGGTCGGTGCAAAGATCCGTCGCCACCGACGCCACGGCCAGCACGCCGCCGGCCGCCCCCATGACGAGGGCGGGACAGAAGACCGGCGCCGAACCCGCCATGACCGCGAAGTCATCCGGCGTGGCGTCGATCAACGCCGACAGGTAGGTCAGGTCGCTCCCCGATTCCTTCATGCCGACGACGTTCGGATGCTCGGCCAGGCGCGCGACGACGTCGACGGCCAGCGTCACGCCGGTCAGCGCGGTGAAGTTGTAGAGGACGACCGGCGCCGGCGACGCATCCGCCACCGCCGTGTAGTGCGCGACGAACGCCTCCGGGGTGAGCAGCGGCTTGAAGTACGACGGCGTCCGGACCAGCACGGCGTCAGCGCCCAGATCCGCCGCCCGCCGGGCCGCGCCGATCGCCGCGGGCGTCGACTCGCGCCCCGTCCCGGCGATGCAGAGCCGGTCGGGCGGCACCTGCTCGCGCGCCGCCGCGATGGCGGCGTCCGATTCCGCCTCGTCGAGGAGAGGCGCCTCCCCATTCGAGCCGAGCACGACGACGCCGCGGATGCGCGTGGCCATCCAGCGCGCCACGTTCGCCGACATCGCGGCGGCATCTACGCGGCCGCCGTCGTCGAACGGCGTAGGAATGGGCGGGAGCACTCCGTCGAGGCGCATGCTGGTCAGCAATGAAACCGGAATATCAGCGCAAGACGTTGAACAGGTGGCTGTACTTGATGGTCAAGGTGCGGCCGGTGCTCTGCAGCGCCTGCTCGTAGCGCTCCCGGTAGAGCATGCTGCCCAGGTAGTCGATGTCGTTGTAGACGACGAACAGTCCGCTGTTCGCGTCCCGCAGCAGGCCGAAGCGAAGGTTGGACGACCAAATCTCCGCACTGTCGTTGTACTGCACGAGCGCCTGCAGGAACATCCGGGTGCTGAACGAATAGGAAACGCGCAGCCGCGCCAGGTTCGTCGTGAAATGCCCGCCCGGCAGCCGCAGGTCGTTGTAGCTCCACTCGAGTATCGCGTTGAACGTCTCGCCGGCGCGCGCGGCGAGGGACGGCGTCACCGTGATCCGCTTGCCGCCGAACAGGCCGCCGATGATGCTGTTCACATTCAAGCTGACGGGCGCGCCCAGGTTCGTGTTGCCGGCGATCTGCGCCTCGCTGTGGTCGTACACGCCGGGCGGAACCCAAACGGGATTGTCCGGGCTGTCGTGAATCTGGAACGGCTCGAACACTCCTTCCCGCGTGATGTTCACGCCGGTGTTCACCTGGTAGCCGTTCCGCCATTCGAGGTGTTGATCGATATGCGTGAACTGGGACTGGTGCCGACCCGTGTGGTAGTCGAACACCGTGAAGTGGTTGATGTGCGGCCGCCACTCGTGGAGCCCCCACAGGTTGTCCGGGCGGAGGGTCGTGAAAATGCTGCCGTTCATCCGCCGGTAGCTCCGGCGCGCCAGGAATCCGACTTCCGGATTGAAGTTCGGCGCGACCTCCGTGTAGCCGAGACTGAGACGCGCCACTTCGGACTGGTGCTGCGCGCTCAATCCGTAGGCGTGCGTGTTGTCCGCCGGCAGCCCGGTGTCGGCCGGCGAGTAGGTCCGCGCGAAGAACCCTGTGACGGTTCCGCCCTCGCCGATGCCCCAACGCCCGTCGAATGCCGCGGTCCGGTTGTAATCCTGCCCCTGCGCATACCGGCCCCTCGCCTGCCGGTTGACGACCATTACGCCGACATTCGAGCGGTTCGCCATGTCCTGCCGGACGCGGGCGACGGTGAAGTTCTGCTGCGGCGTTCCGATCGTCTCGTCCAGCGGGTTGGCGACCTGCGCCGTCTGCATGTTGAGGAAGCCGACGTTGGTGTTGTTGCCCACCTTTCCCGAGAGGCGTCCACCGCCGATGATGGGTACCTGGCCGCGATCGGCGCTCAGGCCGATGCGACGGCTGAAGAAGACATCGACGGCCCCCGACTGCCCTACCGAGAAGAGGCCGGCGTTCTCCAGAAAGAACGGGCGCTTCTCCGGATAGAACAGGGTGAACCGGTCCAGGTTGATCTGCTCGTCGTCCACCTCGACCTGTGCGAAGTCGGTGTTGTAGGTCGCGTCGAGCGTCACGCTCGGCGTGATGCTGTACTTCAAGTCGGCGCCCCACTGGCCGTCGCGCGAAGTGGCGCCGCTCGCCGCGCGCGTCGTGTCGCCCAGGAAGTACGGGGTTATCTGCAGATTGCGCTGCGCCGGCACGCGGAGTCCCTGGAGCTCGCCGGCGAGGGAGAGGCGGTTGAGGTTGAACTGGCGCGGCATCGGCGACCAGAAGGACTGCTCGTTGCGGACCCGGATGTTGCGCTGGAAGTTCATCCCCCACGTCTGGACTTCTCCCGGGGGATAGCGCAGCGTCCGGAACGGTATGGCGATCTCCGCGCTCCAGCCGACGTCCGTCACGCTGGTCACGACCTGCCACACGCCGTCCCAGTTCACGTTGAGGCCGCCACCGGAGCCACGCTGCTGCCGGCTGTTGCTAGGGCGCCCGGAACCGCCGCCACCGAACCGGCCGCTCCCCTGCCCCTCGTTCGTCACCTGACCGTCGTATTCGACGCCAGCCGGATTGGTGCCGAAAACGAACCCGTTCAGTCCGTCGTGATACGTATCCAGGATGATCTGGAAGCTGTCGGTTTCGGTGAGGTCGGAGTCGCGCCGGCTGTCGGCGACGATGATCGTCGCCGGATCCTCCGTGAAGCAGACGATGCCGAAGTAGAGCGTGTCCTCGGTGTAGACGACGCGCACCTCCGTCCGTTCGGAGGCGGGCTGCCCTTCGAACGGCCGGCTCTGCACGAAGCCTGTTGCGAAAGGCGCATCCGCATACGACCCGTCGCCCAGCACGTCGCCATCGACGATGGGGGGAGCGGAAACCTGCCGGGCGCTGGCCAGCGGAAACCCATCAGCGGTCAAGTCGCGCGCTTCCGGCGCGGTCAGTTCCGCGTCGTCGGCCGACTGCTGCGCCGCCGCGTAGGACGGCAACCCGGCGACCGACAAAGCGCACACTACGGCAACTGCAAGACGGCTGATTCGTACGGTCATCGTATTCGTAGAGACAGGGAATCTAATTCTAGCGTTTCCCGGCCCGTTCCGGGCCCTGCCCGAGTCTGCATCGCCGGGCCGCCCGGTTCAGCTTGAGCGGTCCAGCGGGTTCCGGGTGATGACGTAATCCGCCACCGGCTGGCCGCCGACGACATGCTCGCGAATGACGCGCTCCAGCACGTCGGGATCGCATCCGCCATACCAGGTCCCCTCCGGGTAGACGACCGCGATCGGTCCACGCTCGCAGACGCGAAGGCAGTTGGCTTTGGTGCGCAGCACGCCGCCCTTTTCCGACAGGCCCAGCTCGTTCAGGCGGCGCTTCAGATAAGCCCAGGCCTCAAGCCCCCGCGCCTTGTCGCAGCACTTGGGAATGGTCTGATCGCAGCAGAGGAAGATGTGGCGGCGGGCGACATCCACGCCGACCGCGGTGGCCGCGCGGCGCTGGCTCTCCCGGCTGTCCGTCTCGGCCGCGGACCGGCGTGTTCCCGGGACGTCGGGGCGGAAGGGCTCCAATTGCCGTAGGATAGCACGCGACCGGCAGCGTCCCGGATGGCGCGCCGATGGTCGCAGACAGCGCTGAATCGGTACCCTCGGCATGGCCAGACGCCCCCGTTTCTCGTTCCTCAACGACTGGACATCGGTATTCCTCACCGCGGTGGAACGGGGCGGGAACGCTCTGCCGCACCCCGCCACGCTGTTCGCGATTCTCGCCGGGGTTGTCATCCTCCTGTCGGCGGTTGCGGCCCGGACCGGACTAGAGGCCGTCCACCCCGGAACCGGCGAGACCATTACGCCAATCAGTTTGCTGACGGTCGCCGGCCTGCACCGGATCCTGGTGGAGATGGTGACCAACTTCACGAACTTCGCCCCGCTCGGCACGGTGCTGGTCTCGATGCTCGGGATCGGCGTGATGGAGGCGAGCGGACTGATCGGCGCCGTTCTCCGCCTGCTCGTGCTGTCCGCGCCCAAGCGGCTGTTGACGTTCGTCATTGTCCTTTCCGGCGTCCTGTCGAACACGGCGAGCGAGATCGGCTACGTCCTGCTGGTGCCGCTCGGGGGAATCATCTTCCTCGGCGCGGGGCGCCATCCCATCGCGGGATTGGCCGCCGCCTTCGCCGGCGTGTCCGGCGGTTACAGCGCCAACCTTCTGCTCGGCACCATCGATCCGCTGTTGGCGGGCCTCTCCGAGGAGGCGGCGCAGATCGTCCAGCCAGGCTACGCCGTCAACCCGGCCGCGAATTACTTCTTCATGGTCGTTTCGACGTTCGTCGTCTCCGCCGCCGGCACGTGGGTGACCGAGTCGATCGTCATTCCGCGACTCGGGCCGTACAAGGGCACGGCACAGTCGACCGCGATCGATCGCCTGTCGGACGACGAGAAGCGCGGCCTCCGCTTCGCGGGAGTGGCAGCGGCCCTGTTCGGCGCGCTGCTTCTCTGGGGCACGGCGCCGGCCGGCGGCTTCCTCCGGAACCCCGAGACCGGCAGCCTGCTCCGCTCGCCCTTCCTCTCCGGCATCGTGGCGTTCATCTTCCTGGGAGGGACCTGGATCGGGATTGCCTACGGCGCCGGCGCGCGCAAGTTCAAGAACGACACCGACGTGATGAACGGCATGGGGAAGACGATCGGCACCCTCGGCACCTACCTGGTGCTCGTCTTCTTCGCCGCGCAGTTCGTCGCCTACTTCAACTGGACGAATCTCGGGCTGATCGTGGCGGTGAAGGGTGCGGAAACGCTCCGCGCCTCCGGGCTGGGCGGCATCCCCCTGATGCTGGCGTTCGTGCTGCTGTCGTCGGTGCTGAACCTGATCATGGGGAGTGCTTCGGCGAAGTGGGCGGTGATGGCGCCCGTCTTCGTGCCGATGTTCATGCTGTTGGGCTACTCCCCCGAGCTGACCCAGACCGCCTATCGAATCGGCGACAGCACGTCGAACGTCATCGCGCCGATGATGTCCTACTTCGCGCTGATCGTCGCGTTCTTCGAACGGTACGACAAGACGTCGGGCATTGGCACCGTCGTGGCGACCATGCTGCCGTACACCGTCGTCTTTCTCGCGTGCTGGTCGGTGATGCTGGTCATCTGGATGCTGCTGGGACTGCCGGTCGGGCCAGGGGCTGGACTATACCTTCCACAATGACGGAACCGACGAATGTTGCGACCCGCTGGATTGACGCCCGCGCGCTTCTCACCGGCATGACCTTACGACCTCCCGCCGCCCGTGCCGCCGCCGTGGTATTGGCTCTGCTCGCCACCGCCGTGATCATGCGCCCGGCCCCGGCCGGGGCCCAGGCATCAACCGTTGCCCCGACGTCAGCCGATGGGCAACCGTCAACCGGCGCACAGGCGTCGGCCGACGCACGGGCATCGACGGACGCCCAGGCGCCGGCGGGCGTCCGGATGTCCGAGGTCCCGACGCGGCTGTTCGCCCTCGACTTCGGCCGCCGGTTGATTGGCGTTCAGTTCAATACGATCCACCTCTTCCTGTTACATGACGAGTCGGGTGATTTCAGGACGTACTACGACGCGGAAAGGGCGCTCGCATTGAACGCGAGCCTCGCCTGGCGCCTTGGTCGTCGCAGGCTGGGCGGATATTTCGGTCTCGGCCTCGGATTCTCCAGGATCGACAAGCCGATGACGGTTCAACTCGACGCGCGCGTACCCCATCCCTACATCCTCTCGTTCCCCCGCGAGTTCGAGACCTTCATCACGGGCTTGACGCGACGGGAGATGGGCATAGACGTTCAGGGCCAGTATTGGCGCGCGCTCACCGACCGGCTGCTTCTCCGCGGTTTCGCCGGCCCCACCATCTTCATTGCGCGGCAGGATGCCGTTACTCACATAGGCACCGGCGACGTCATGCCCTCCTTCGACCAGGCATTCCTGACGGGCCACCGCGTTGCCGTCGCCAGGGCGACCAAGTTGGGCTACAACATCGGCGCGGACGTCACCTGGCTGCTCAACGACCGCGTCGGCCTGGGCGGCGGCGTCCGCTACTCCAGGGCCAGCATCACGTCGCACGACATCCCCAGGACACCGGTGCCCTTCGCACTGGGCGGCCCGAATCTCGCGGGTGGCCTGCGCCTGCGCTTCTGACGGGGTGCCGGGAGTCTGGCGCCGGAGCAGGTGCGCCCCCGGCCAGCCTGTGGCAGCTAGCTACCGTGCGCCAGCGGCCGGAAAGAGCTCCATCAGCGCGACCGGATCGACGCGCGCGTCGTTCAGGCGGACCGTCCAGTGCAGGTGCGGTCCCGTGACCCGGCCGGTAGCGCCGACCTTCCCGACGGTCTCGCCCTGGCTGACACTGTCTCCCTCCGCCACGTCGATGGCCGAGAGGTGGGCGAAGTAGGAATAAAGCCCCCAGCCGTGGTCGAGGATCACGACGTTGCCCGAGAAGTAGAGGTCGGCCGCCAGCACCACGACGCCGTCGTTCGGCGCCCGGATCGGCGTCCCTTCCGCCGCGCGGAAGTCGGCGCCGCTATGGGGGCTGCGCGGCTGGCCGTTGAAGACGCTGCGGCGCCCGAAAGCACTGGTCGCCGCGCCCGGCACCGGCCGGAGGAAACCGCCGCTCCACAGCCGCTCGGGGCTCGCCACCGGGAAGATGGCGGCGAGTTGGCGCGCCTCGCGCTGGATCCGCTCGATCACTTCCGCGGGCGGATCGACAAAGCTCGGGTTGACGGTCAGCTCGCGCGTCGGAAACTGCTTCGGTTCAACTTCGAGGGTGTAGGTCCGTTCGTCGACGTTGCCGCCGGCTCCCTCCGCCCGCACCGTTACGGGATGCGCGCCGGCGTCGACCGTCAGATCGACGCCGATCAGGGCGGAGGAGACATTTGCCGGTCCGGCCGGGAAGAAATGGAGGTCCTTCCCGAACGCGGAGCCGGTGAGCGAACGGGTAGGCCCGTCGATCCGGACGTTCAGCACCACCACTTCCCCGGGGTGCAGCGCGCGCGCCCGGTGCGAGATCGACTGAATCAACTCGCCGTCCCCGTTCTGGGCGGCGGCCGGCGCGGCGAGAAGCACGACGAGTGCCACGCACACGAGCCCGTAGCGCAACCGCGGGCAATACCGGCAGCGGCGGATGACCATCATTACGAACCCCCGAACAGCGCCACCCCGAAGACCCGATCCAGGATCACGAGGGCCGTCAGTCCGGTGAAGACCACCAGGCTGAACCAGGCGAACGCCCGAACCGGCGCCGACGGGTAGAACGCGGCGTTGTCCTTCGGGATCACGGTGACGCAGTAGTAGACGTTGAGAAAGTAGATGACCGGCGCAATGAAGAAGGCGAGCGCGGACGAGACGAGCACGAGGTAGACCGGCCGGGGCAGCCCGGCGATGATCAGCACCGCGGCGATCAGCGAGTAGAACATCGTCAGGCGATAGATGTTGTATTCGGAGACGAGCGTCCGGCGGTGGTTGTCCGTGAGCTGTTCGGCGGCGATGCCCGGAAGCGCCGCGGTCGGGCGGAACAGGTTGCGGCAGCAGGCCGCCACGACGCGCGGCCAGCCATCGAAGTAGTTGAAGGCGGTGGAGAACGTCGCGGCGAAGGCGCCCAGCAGGAAGATCAGCATCATGCCGGGGCCGATGCTGTCGGTGAAGATCCGCGCGATCTCCCCGATCACCGCGTTGCCCGACACCTCGCTCGGGTAGAGCCAGACCGCCGCGAGCAGCAGGAAGATTATCGCCAGCACGAACGAGACGATGTGCCCCAGGGTGAAATCCCACAGCCCGATCCGGAACCAGCGGCGACAGTACTCCTGCGCCTGATCAGGCAACTGCGAGACGTCGACGGCGAGGTCTTCCTTGGTCGAACCGAACGGGTCGAAGCGGCGTGCGATGCCCGTGCGCTCGAGCTGCTCGCGGATGCGCCCCATCCCGACCCGCTTCGCCTTGCCCCATTCCGACGCCTGTAGCGACACGTCGATACCAGTTGGCAGGAGGCCGAGGAACGCGGCGATCAGCAGCCACGATCCGGCCGGAGTTTCGACGACGAAGAAACGCCCCATCGCCGAGATCGGCGCCGGCTCGAACAGGTAAACGCCGATGGTGGAGACGAACAGCAGTCCCGCGAACACCTTCGTCGTCAGCTCGACAGCGCTATAGCGTCCATAGAGGATGATCCCCACCGAGAGCACGCCGAGGCCCAGCCCGTACACCCAACTCGGCAAACCGAGCGCCAGGTATTCCGAAAAGACGTAGAAGAGGACCGCGGCGGCGGCGGCGAGGCGCCCCGCCTGCCCGAGGGCGCACTGAATGATCGTGGTGATCAGGACGTACCAGACCGGCCATTTCCCCGGCGCCGTGGTATAGGCATCGAGCATGCTGCGGCCCGTGGCGTTGGTGAAGCGGAACGCCATCTCGAAGCCGTAGTACTTGAAGATGTAGGCGACCGGAATGCACCAGAGGAGCGCGTACTCGAAGCGCCCTCCCGCCGCCGGCGCGGTCACCAGGTGCGAGGTCCCGATGCCGGTCATCATCAGGATCAGCCCGGGGCCGAAGTGGCGCAGCAGACCGCGCGGGTTCGTATCGGGAAGGGGCAACTGGCTGAGCGACTCGTCGGCCTGCGGCTTCCGGTCGCTCGGCATCGCGCCGATTCTAGCAGACGGCCCAGCCCGGCGGCCGCGGTCCTCCCGGCGGACGCCGCGCGTTCCCGCCGAACGCGGCGGGAGCTCAGCCGGCGGCCGGCAGCGGCGACTGGAAGAGCGTCCGGCCGACGAAGAACGGGCCCATCTGCTGAATGAACTCCGACGTCTGCCGCGTCGACCGCATGTCCTTCACGAGTCGCGACAGCGGGTAGAGCTCCGGGCCGATCAGGCCGATGACGAATTCGTTGTCGTCCTGGTCCAGGCCATGGCATTCCAGCCGGACGTCGACGGCATAGCCCGCCTCGCCGTACCGCCGGCCCAGCATGCCGTGTTCCATCAGGATCTTCCCCTGCTCGGCGCGCGGCAACTGGTTGAACGCGCCTATGCGCCGCAGCGGGTACCAGACCGCCCACGGATGCGCGGGATCGAGCACGTTGCGGGGGACCTTTCGCAGCAGGAAGTCCTCCAGATCCGGCTCGCGGCCGGAGGAGTAGGTGCGCCCAATCATCGTCAGTCCGGCTCGCGGAACGAGGTCGCGGAACGGCTCGCCAGTCAGCAGCGCCCGTCCCGCCTCCGCGAAACAGGCGGGATCCTCGCTCATCAGGAGCACGCCAACGCCGCGCGGGTCGTTCACGTCGGCGTAGACCACGGCGTCGAGGCCGCTGGCGCGCACCGCCTCGATGACCGGCGCGGCCTCGAGACAGCCGGTCAGCACCTGCAGTTGCACAAAGAGGCGGCGCGTCGACGTCTGCGGGGCGCCCCGGACGGGCGCGCCGTGCTCGCGCAGATCGGGCGGCCCCTCGGATGTGGGCGGCGCGTGGCGCCCGACGGCGGGCGGTGCATGGCCGGGGGCGGCGACGTGCGCCGTGGGTTCGGTCACGGCGACGATCCTATACTGACGCTCCGATGAGACGGCCGCACCTCATAGCGATCGCGGGGGCGTCCGGCGCCGGCAAGACGACGCTGGCGCACCATCTGGCCGACGCCCTCGAGGTGGGACCCGCCGCGGTCATTCCGATGGACGCCTACTACCGGGACCATCCGGAATACGACCTGGCGAAGCGCGCCGCGGCCAACTACGACTCGCCGGATTCGATTGACGTGACGCTGCTGCGCCGGCAGCTCGACCTGCTGCGCGCCGGCCGTCCCGCCGAACGTCCCGTCTACGACTTCAGAACCCACCGCCGCACCGAAGCAACCATCAGCCTGCGGCCGCTGCCGTTCCTCCTGCTCGAGGGCCTGCTGGTCCTGCACTGGCCGGCGATCCGCGGGATGGCCGACACCCGCGTCTATATCGAGATAGACCAGGCGACGGCGCTTGCCCGCCGCATCGCCCGCGACAGGCGCGAGCGGGGCCGCGACGAGGCGTCCGTTCACCGACAGTGGCGCGCCACCGTCTGGCCGGGCTACCTGCGGTGGATTGCGCCGAGCGCGCGCTTCGCTCACATGACGGTGGACGGCGCGGCCCCCCTCGAGGCCTGCGTCGCCGCGGCGATCGATCAGGTGCGTGCGTCGGCGCCGGCGACGAGCGCGGCGCGTTCGCGTTCGAAGACCCGCGCCAACTGATCCGCCGCTTCAGCAAGCAGCCGCTGCCGCATCACATCCGGCGGCACGCCGTCGCGGGAGAACAGCTCCACAACCGCCACGACCTGCCCCGCCACGCTCACCGGGATGGCGCAGAGCGAACGGAGATCCCGCAACGCGAGGCGGCGCGCGTCGGAGAACCGCGGATCGACGGCGATGGCCGCAACCCAGGTCGGTTCCGCGGATGCGGCGGCGCGGTGCAGCACGTGGTCGTCCATGTCGCCGCAGCACGCGTCGATCGCGCCGCGCGCCGTGACCGAGAGCGACCGCCTTTCACCGACATGCCATACACCGGTCGAGATCAACGGCTCGTCTCCCTCGGCGGCGGCCAGATACGCGGTGCCGGCGTCCCAGCCGCCCCATTCGGCGACGACCCGCAACAGGTCGCGCGCTGCGGCGTGGAACGACACCGCCTCACGGCCGATCGTCACCGCGTCCCGGAGCATGCGGAGGTCGGCGGCGTGCGCGGTCGCCGCACTCGCGATCCCGTCGGCCGGCGCCTCCTCCCCCCCGGCAATCACGTCTGCCGCCGCCGCGGCCGCCTCGTGCGCCGCCGTCACGTCGGTATAGATGAGAAGCGTTTCGCCCTGATCCGTGGGGCGGGTCCGGATCTCGATCCAGCGGGCATCCGGCGTGCGATGTTCTTCCGTTGTCGCCTGGGTCAGGTGGCCCAGGTGCGCCTCGATCCAGGCGCCTATCTCCTGCTCCGGGATGAGGAGGACGGCCCGGGTCGCCGTGTAGCGGACCAGATCCTCGTACTCGAGTCCGCGCTTCAGCGTCACCGACGGATAGAACTCACGGAAGCGCTCGTTGCAGGCAACGAGGCGCCCGCCGGCGTCCCACACCGCGAGGCCGGAGGCATCGTTGGCGAGAAGCGCCGCCATCCGCCCGCGCGCCACCGCCTCGCCGTCGCGCGCCCCGTGCAGGCGCCAGGCGAACAGCCCCAGCAGCGCAACGAGAAGTACGATGACGCCGCCCAGGAGACCGACCAGAACCACGCCGTCATCTTACCGGCACCTTGACAGGTCGGCGCCGGCCCCGTAGCGTGTACAGGGCTTCAAGCGGGCCAGCATCCAATGCGGTTCATCTGGTCTATCGTCTCGATCGGCGCCCTCGCGGTCGGGCTGGTCGCGCCAGCCACGGCCGTGGCGCAGGATGCAGCTGCGGCCGGCTCGTCCACGGCGCTGGAGGTGCTGGAACTACCCGTGTCGGTCAGCCGGATCAAGGACCGGATGGCGGCGCTGCCCGAGCTGGACGAGACCCGCGCGCCGCTCCGGCTCAGCTACCGCGTCAACGTCTATGGGCGCGCGCCGGATATCGAGTTCTTTCAGAACTTCATCGTCCTCGACACCGCGCCCGCCGCGTACGGCTCCCCGACTCACACCGAGATGTTCGAGGTGATGACGCCGAAGGAATGGCGTCCGCGCGCGATCACGATGGGCAACCTCCTCGGGAACTGGCGCCGGCCGTAGCTCACTGCTCCACCGGCTCGTCCGTCGTCCAGTGCGGTAGCGGCAGCGACACCAGCAGGTACCGCTTGCGGAGCGCGATGACGTGGCGCGAGTAGTCTTCCTTCGGAATCTCACCCCGCACCTGGCGGGCCCGCAGGCGCCGCAACTCGAAGCGGTACAGGTCGCTCACGAACTCGTGCACGAGGGCGGGACGGGTTTCCAGCGTCGGCCGGACACCGTGCGTCGCGAGCGCCTCCAGCACCATCGGCCGGTAGTGGTACGCCACGGGGCGGGATACTAGCAGGCCGTCGTGAAACCGCCGCCCTCGGTGCTATGCAGGGTTTCACGACGGCCCGCTCGCGACGTTCCGTGCTTCGTGTAGGCTCTCAGCATCCGGACCATGGTTGCGTACCTGTTACGTTGCCCCGCCGCGCACGTCCTCGCCGCCACGCTCCTTCTCCTCGCCGCCCAGGCCGAACGGGCTCTCCTGCTCGGGCAGGAGGCCGACCCGAACGCGGCGATTCAGCTTCCCCCTCCGGACTGGCCGGCCGCCGTCGCCGCGATGCGCGCCAGCGATCCGGAAGCGGCGCTGGCGATTCTCGACCGGGCGCTCGGCGACGACGAAGCACCGCTTGAAGCAACGGTTCTCCGGGCAACCCTTCTGACCCAGGCGGGCCGTCGTGCCGACGCGGAAGCCGCATGGCGGACGGTGATCGACGGCGCCGTCTACATGCGGACGTTCGCCCGGCGCGCGATCGTCACGAGCCTCGCCGACCGCGGGTTGCCGGACGAGGCGGCGCCGTACCTCGACACGCTGGTCGCCGGCGACGCGGTTCGCCACCGCGACCTGGTGTTGCGCGTCGCCGAGGCCCATCTCGACGCGGGCGCTCCCAACCTGGCGGCGGCGCTCTACCGGCGGGTGCTGGCGGGCGGAGGCCGGAATGCCGACACCGATGCCGCCCGTCTCGGTCTCGCCGCCGCGCAGGAGGCAGCGGGCGACACGGCCGCGGCGCTCGAGACGCTGCGGCTGGCGCAGCTCCGCTTTCGGACGGGGAACGCGTACGAGACCGCATCCCGGGAAGCCGCCCGCCTGGCGCGCTCCCGCGGCGCGGTGCTGCCGCCATTCGCCGAGAACGAGTACGCCCTCATCGTTCAGCGCCTGCGGAACGCGTCGCGTTTTCCGCCGGCGCTCGCCGCGCTCGACGCCTGGGCCGCCGCGTACCCCGCCGAGCCGACCCAGGAGCGGGTCGCGTCGGAGCGCATCGCGACCCTCTACGCCCAGCGCGACAACCAGGCCGCGGTCGATGCGTGCGCCGCGTTCTACAGGCGATTCCCTTCCAGCGCGCGGACACCCGGCATTCGCCTGATCGATTTCCGCCTCGCGATCCGCATGCGCGATCTCGACCGGGCCCGACCTCTCGGGCTCGATCTCTGGGAGGGCCGGGTCGCCGGAGCCAACGCGCAGCAACGCGGCGACGCGGCAGTCCTCCTGGCCGCGGTTCTTGTCGGGCGGGGCGATGTCCCGGGTGGCCTCGCCCTCTACCCTGGCCTGTTCGAGGCGGCGCCGACACCCGACGACGCGCGGGCCATGCTCTGGCGCGCCGGCGTCGCCGCCGTCCGCGACGGCGACTACGAGCGCGCCTTCACGAATCTGCACGCGCTGATCGACCGCGGCCCCGGCGGCAACCTGGCCCTGGCGGCGCAGTACTGGCTCGGCGTGGCCCACGAACAGAACGGCGAGACCGACGCCGCCATCCGCCGTTTCCGGCCGCTGGCGGCTCGCTACCCCTACCACTACTACGGGCTGACGGCGCGCGAACGCCTGGCCGAACTCGATGCCGGCGGCGCAGCAGACGAAGCGGCCGTGCAACTCGAGCGGATCGCCTTCCCGCGCCTCTCCGTCGGCCGCGGCGCGCGCGCCCGGGCCGAGTACCGCGCCGCGATGACGCTGGCCCGCGCCGGCCTGACGGGCGATGCGGCGTGGTACCTCCGGCGGCTGCTGGGCCGTCACGGCGGCGACCGGGGCCTCGCCCTCCTGGCCGCCCGCGCCTCGTCGGCAGCCCGCGACCATGCGAGCGCCGCGCGCGTGCTGTTCGCTTCGTTCGGCGGGTTCTTCTCGCAGGCCGCGACCGGCCTGCCAGACGACTTCTGGACAATCGCCTACCCGCGGCCGTTCTGGCCGACCGTCGTCGGCGCGGCCGACGCTCACGGCTCCGATCCGGTCCTGCTGGTTTCGCTCATGCGCCGGGAGTCGCGGTTCGATCCGGACGCGCGCTCGGCGGTCGGGGCGGTCGGTCTGCTGCAGGTGATGCCGTACACGGCCGAGGCGCTGGCGGAGCGGGCGGGGGTCGCCGAGGTCGTCACCCCCGCGGGCGTGGACGAGGCGATCCTCGCCGATCCCCGCGTCAACGTCGCGATCGCCGCCCGCCTCAACGCCGACCTGCTGGCGCTATTCGACGGCGAGCACCTGCCCGTAATGGTCTCCTACAACGCCGGTGAGGACCACGCCGGCGACTGGTGGAACGCCGCCCGCCAGCTGCGCCGCGACTTCTTCATCGACGGCATCCCGTACACGGAAACGCGGAACTTCGTGAAGGAAGTGGTCGCGAACTACGCGAACTACCAGCGGATTTACGGCGGGCGCTAATAGCCCGCGGCGGCGGCATCCGGGCGCCGTCGATCCGGCGCGCCCTCCAGCAGGTCCGAATCGGGATCGAAGGCGATGGCATGCGCCGCGCCCTGCGCGCGTATCGCCTGCAGCCGGTGACCGCGCGTCTCCAGCAGGGCCAGGGTGTCCGGCGACAGTCCCCGCCGCTCGTAGCGCACCACGTCGGGCAACCACTGATGGTGAAAACGCGGGGCGTCGATCGCCTCCTGAACGTTCATGCCGAAGTCGATCACGTTCACGATCGTGTGCAGCACCGTGTTGATGATCGTCCGCCCCCCCGGGCTGCCGGTCACCAGCGCCAGCCGCCCGTCGCGCGTCACGATGGTCGGCGTCATGCTCGACAGCATCCGCTTGCCCGGCGCGGCAAGGTTCGGTTCGGTGCCGATCAGTCCGTTCTCCGTCGTCAAACCGGGTCCCGCGTTGAAGTCGCCCATCTCGTTGTTCAGCAGGAACCCGCCCCCCGGCACGACGATCTTCGAGCCGTAGCTCTGCTCCAGCGTGGTCGTGAGCGACACCGCGTTCCGGTCGGCGTCGACGACCGAGACGTGCGTCGTCTCGTCGCCGACCGGCGGCCACTCGAAACGCTCCGGCCCCGACGCGGACGCCCGCGCCGGATCGATCGTCGCGCGCTGCCGGCCCGCGTACGCCTTGGACGTCAGTTCGGCCACCGGCATCCGCGGGTTGAAATCGGGATCGCCCAGGTGCCGCGCACGATCGGCGAAGCCGCGGCGCATCGCCTCGATCATCCGGTGCACGTTCAGGGCGGAACCATGTCCCGCCTCCGCCAGGTCGTACCCCTCGAGGACGTTCAGCATCTGCACCAGCGTCACCCCGCCGGAGCTGGGCGGGGGCATCGAAATCACCTCGTGGCCGCGGTAGGTCCCGCGGATCGGCTCGCGCGCGTGGGCTTCGTACGCCGCCAGATCCGCCTCGGTGATGAGTCCGCCGTTCGCCGCCATCTCCCGCGCGATCAACTCAGCCGTCCGGCCCCGGTAGAAGCCGTCGGGCCCGCCCTCGGCAATCCGCTCCAGGGTGGCCGCGAGCTCCGGCTGGCGGAACCGCTCCCCCGCCGAGTATGGCGTTCCGTCCTTCGAAAAGGCCGCGACCGACGCCGGATAGCGAGCCATCCGCGGCAGCACGCCCGCAAACGCCGCCGCCCGATCCACGGTCAGCTCGAACCCGTCACCGGCCAGCGCGACGGCCGGCTCGACCAGGCGGCGCCACGGCAACCGCCCGTGATCGACCCAGACGCGATGCAGCCCCGCCACCGAGCCGGGGACGCCGACTGCGACGTGACTGTCGTGATGGCGCGCCGCGTCGTATTCGCCGCCCGCGAGAAACATCTCGGCCGACGCGGCGGCCGGCGCGGTCTCGCGGAAGTCGTAGGCCACCGCTTCGCCGTCCGCGCCCCGGTAGATGAGGAATCCGCCGCCACCGATGTTGCCCGCGCTCGGGAAGGTAACGGCCAGGGCGAACGCCGTCGCCACCGTCGCGTCTGCCGCTGATCCGCCATCGCGCAGAACGTCGCGCCCCACCTCCGCCGCGATCCGATCGGACGCCACGACCATCCCGGCCCGGCTCCGCACCGGCGCCGACTGCCCCGCGACGTGCGCCACCGCCAGGACCGCGACGACGGCCGCCGCTACGGCCCGGCGCACAGGTTCCAGCGAGCGGTTCTGTCCCCGGCTCGAAGTCATGCATTCAGCATAGCCGCAGGCGCGCCCTGACGGACACGCGATCGGGCATAATGCACGGCACGACGAGAGGCATCCGACAGGGGGCGCGGAATGACGGCACGACACTCTGGACGGTCTTTTGAGCCGAGGCGGCGCGTGGCCCTGGTGGCGGCGGTGGCGATTGCGCTGGCAGCCGCCGTGGCATGCGGCGGGCCGGGCGGCGGCACGGGACTCACTGTGCGGCTGTCCATCGCTACGGGCGGGACCGGGGGCGTCTACTACCCCTACGGCGGCGGCATCGCCAAGGTGATCAGCGACAACGTCGACGGCGTCGAAGCCACCGCCGAGGTGACGGCGGGAACCGTCGACAACCTGAAGTTCATCGGGAACCGGTCGGCCGACATCGCCTTCGCGCTGGCCGACTCGCTGGATGACGCGGCCAACCAGCGCGGTCCCTTCGCCGACTTCGGCGCGGTGCCGATGCGCGCCCTCGCCGTGCTCTACGACAACTACAACCACCTCATCTCGGTCACGAGCACGGGTGTCGAGACGGTCGCCGATCTGAAGGGGCGCATCGTCTCGACCGGCGCGCCCGGGAGCGGCACGGAGATCAGCGCGTTCCGGATTCTCGAAGCCTCGGGCGTCGATCCGAATGCCGACATCACCCGGCAGAGCCTGAGCGCGGCAGCGTCGGTCGACGCCATCAAGGACGACAAGATCGACGCCTTCTTCTTCAGCGGAGGCCTGCCAACCGGCGCCATTCTCGACCTCGCGTCGACGCCGGGGCGGACCATCAAGGTCGTGCCGAACGGCGACACGCTGGACACGCTTCAGGCGGAGTTCGGCTCGCTCGTCTATCACAACTCCCCCATCCCGCCCTCCACTTACCCCGGCATGGAAGAGACGGTAACCGTCGTGGCGGTCTCGAACGTGCTGGTCGTGCATGCCGACATGGACGAGCAACTCGCCTACGACCTGACGCGCGTGCTGTTCGCCCACCACACCGAGCTGGCCGCGGTCCATCCGATGGCGGCGGTCCTGACCCTCGACAGCGCCACCGTCGGCTCCCCCATCCCGTTCCATGACGGCGCCATCCGCTACTATCGCGAAGCGGGCGCCTGGACGGACGGGGGATCAAACTGACCGCATCGGACACGCCGCCAACGGGATCGACGGAGCCGGCCGACGGATCCGGGGCAGACCGCACGGAACCGATCACGCCGGTCGCGGCGCCGCTCGACGACACCGAGCCGGACGTCCCGACCCGCACGCTGAGCGGGACGACCGGCCGCATCGCCACCACTCTCGCCGCCGGGCTGTCGCTCTACGCCCTCTACTGGGTGGTGTTCATCGTCCAGCCGCAGATCTACCGCGTCAGCTTCCTGGCGATCACGCTCATCCTGACGTTCCTCGTCTTCCCGATGCACGCCCGCTGGCGCCCACGTGTCACTCCGCTCGACTGGATACTGGGAGCGATCTCGCTGGTGGCGCTCGCCTGGCCGATCATCGACTTCGATCAGTTCGTCTACCGCGCCGCGACGCCGTCCACCACCGACCTGCTGCTGGGAACGGTAACGACGCTGGTCGTGCTGGAGGCGACGCGGCGGACCGTCGGCCCGATCCTGCCCGTCACCGCGGTCGCGTTCCTGCTGTACGGCTACTACGGGCCGTATCTCGAGCTGATCGGCCTCGATCTCTTCGCGCACCGGGGTTACGACGTCGCCCGCCTCGTAGGCACGCTCTACATGACGCTGGAGGGGATCTTCGGCGTCCCGCTGAACGTCACCTCGACGTTCATCATCCTGTTCACCATCTTCGGGGCCATCCTGGCCCACTCGGGCGCCGGGCAATTCTTCATACAGTGGACGATGTCGGCATTCGGCCGGTCCCACAGCGGCGCCGGGCCGGGACGGACGGTGACCCTCTCCGGCTTCCTGCTCGGAACCGTCTCCGGGAGCGGCGTCGCGACCACCGTCACCCTCGGCGCCGTGGCCTGGCCGCTCCTCCGCCGCGCCGGTTTCTCGGCCGAAATCGGCGGCGGGATCCTGTCGGCTAGCGGAATCGGCGCGATCATGGCCCCGCCGACGATGGGCGCGGCGGCGTTCCTGATCGCCGAGTTCCTGCAGATCACCTATCTGCAGGTGATCGTGATGGCCATCGTGCCCGCCGTCCTCTACTACTTCTCGATCGTCCTGATGATCGAAGCCGACGCCCGCCGCCTCGGGACGCACGCGGTCGACGTCAACCTCCCGTCCGTCGGCGAGTTGACCCGCCGCTTCGGCTACCAGTTCCTCCCGCTAATCGCCATCGTCGTACTGCTGGTCAGCGGCATGACCCCGTTCCGCGCGGTCTTCCTGTCGACGCTGCTCGCGATCGCCCTCAGCTTCCTCCGGCGGGAGAACGCGCTCGTGCCGCGTCGCCTGGTGGCGGCCCTCGAAGCGGGCGGCCGGGGCGTGCTTCCGGTCGCGGCGACGACGGCAACGGCCGGGATCATCGTCGGCGTGGTGACCCTCACCGGCCTCGGCCTGAAGATCTCCGGCATCATCGTCGACCTGGCGGGGGGCAACATCTTTCTGACCGTCGTCTACGCCGCGGTCGCGGTCTGGATGCTCGGCCTCGCGGTGCCGGTCACCGCGTCCTACATCATCGCGGCGGTGATGATCGCGCCGGCCCTCACCCTGGTGGGGGTACCGGACTTCGCCGCGCACATGTTCATCTTCTACTACGCGGTGCTGTCGGAGGTGTCGCCGCCGACGGCGCTGTCACCCTTCGCGGCGGCGGCAATCACGGGAGGCAACCCCTTCCAGACGATGATGCTCACGTGGAAGTACACGCTGCCGGCATTCCTCGTGCCGTTCGCTTTCACGGTGAGCCCGGAGGGCGCGGGAGTCCTGCTGCAGGCGCCCGCCGGCGACATCATCCGGACCGTCGGCACCGCCGCCATCGGCGTCAGTGCGCTGGCGATGGGGCTGGGCGGCTGGCTCCGCCGGGCGGCGTCGATGCCGGAACGGGCGCTCGCCGTCACCGGCGGCCTGCTCCTCTTTTACGCGACCACGACCACGGATATCATGGGATTAGTCATCTTCGGTGCGGCCGTCGTGCTGCACCTGGTTCGGACCCGGTAACGGAAACGGAAGCACTGGTTGGAGTATTGAGGTGACCGTCATGAAATCACGCATGCGCCTGACGGCGTTCGTTGTCGCATTCGCGCTGCTGCTCGTCCCCCAGGCGTTGGTCGCGCAGGGACTGGAGCGCGTCGCTCCGGAAGAGGTCGGCATGTCCTCGGAGCGGCTCGACCGCCTCAGCCTCGCGATCGAGGAGTACGTCGACGAAGGCCGTCTCGCCGGCGCCGTCGCCATCGTCGTGCGGCGCGGGAAGATTGCCTACCTCGAGGCGATCGGGCACCGCGATGTCGACGCGCAGGCGCCGATGCCGGCCGACGCCATCTTCCGCATCGCGTCGCAGACCAAGGCGCTGGCCAGCATCGGGGTGATGATGCTGCAGGAAGAGGGCAAGCTGCTGATCACCGACCCCGTCGGCAAGTACCTGCCGGCATTCGCCGAAACCAGGGTGCTGGAGACAGACGACAGTGGCGGCCACGAGATAGTGGCGGCGCGCCGGCCGATCAACATCCGGGACCTGCTGACGCATACCGCCGGCATCAGCTACGGCATGGGCCTGCTCGGCAGTCGCGGGCCGGCCGCCGATGCGTGGGAAGAAGCAGGAATCACCGGCTGGTACCTCGCCGATCGTGACGAGACAGTCGGCGAAACGATGGCGCGGCTCGCGGACCTGCCGATGGACGCGCACCCGGGAGAGAGCTGGATTTACGGCTACAACACCGACATTCTGGGCGCGATGATCGAGAAGATCAGCGGCCAGACGCTCGAGGCGTTCCTGAAGGAGCGGCTGTTCGATCCGCTCGGCATGACCGACACCCACTTCTTCCTGCCGCAGGACAAGGTGGGCCGGCTGGCGACGGTCTACTCCTCCGTCGACGGGGGCAGCGGCTTCGAGCGGGCGCCGGACACGGGCACGATGGTGAGTCAGGGTCACTACGTGAACGGTCCCCGCAAGGCCTTCTCCGCCGGCGCGGGCTCGCTGTCGACGGCGACCGACTACGCCACGTTCCTGCAGATGCTGCTGAACGGCGGCGAATTCAACGGAACGCGGATCCTGTCACGCAAGACGGTCGAGTCGATACTCTCGGACCACCTCGGCGACATCCCGTTCCGGCCGGGCCAGGGGTTCGGCCTCGGCTTCTCCATCATGCACGACCCGGCGGCCGCCGGGCTGCCCGGTTCGGCCGGCGAGTTTGGTTGGGGCGGCGCGTATCACTCGACGTACTGGGCCGACCCGAAGGAAGAGATGGTGGTGGTCTACCTGACGCAGATCATCCCGGCCATCAACCTGGACGATCAGCAGAAGCTCCGGACGCTGGTCTACCAGGCGATCATCGACTGATCCGGAGCGGGCCGGCCGACCCGGCGGCTGGCCGGCCCTGCAAACGACGGCGGAGGGACCAACGACCGTGACCAAAGACGAACTGATCGAGAAACTGAACCACGACCTGGCCGACGAACTCGGCGCCATCATCCAGTACATCATCTACGCGGCCCGCGCGACCGGCCCCTATCGCCCGCAACTGGCTCAGTTCTTCCTCGCGGAAGTGGCCGACGAACAGGCGCACGCGCAGTACCTGGCGAACAAGATCGCCGCGCTCGGCGGCACTCCCACGACCACGCCGCGCCACGTGCCGCTCCCGGACGGCGACCGCGCCATGCTGGAGGAAGTGGTCGCGGCCGAGAAACGCGCCACCGAGGCGTACGTCCAGCGAGCCAAGGACGCCGAGGAGTACGGCGACAAGGGCCTCGTCGTTCAGCTCGAGGACTTCATACGGGCCGAGAGCAGCCACGTCGAGGAAACCGAGCGGATCCTGGAGGACTGGCCGCTGTAGCGCAAAGGCCGCTTCAGGATTTCGTGTGGGCAGGACGCGGACGTCCGTCTCCGCTATCATAGGCTGTCCGGACGGGACCTAGGCCGGTGGTGCGGCGCAGCAGTCCGTTACGCCATGGGCCATGACACGGAGGTTCAGATGACACGTTCACTCTTCGGCCGCGCACTCCTGGTCGTCGTTGCCAGTCTGCTTCTCGCCTCGTCCGCGGCGGCACAGGCGGTGCCCCAGCTCGATTCCTACGACGGGGTGGTCGTGCGGATCCTGCAGAGCAACAACGCGGGCACCATCCAGCACGTCATCGACCCCGAGCTGAACGAGGTCGTAGGGCTGATCAGAGGTTGTCCGCATCCGCACAACCTGACGATGCATCCCGACGCGCGCTACTACTACTGCGCGAACGAGCAGGACCATACGGTCGACGTGTTCGACACGAAGACGCTCGATCTGGTCGAGCAGATCAAGCTGTCGCAACGACCGAACAAGGTCGCGGTCAGCAAGAAGTACCGGAAGATCTATGCAGGGATCACGCGGCGGTCGACGAATCCGGTCGGCCCCGGGGTCGAGGTCGATCCGAACCGGTCGGCGCCGGCCCTCGTCGATGTCATCGACATCGATACGCACGAGACCGTCAGGAGCATCGAGGTGCACTATCCGGTGCACAACGTCTTCGTGACCCCTGACGAACGGTGGATCGTGCTCGGTCTCCGCGGCCAGGCCGGGCCGGATGATCCGACGATCCAGGTGATTGACCCCGAGACCGACACCGTGGCCTGGTCGCTCGGGCTGAGCGGATACGAGCAATACGGCCGCACGCACCACACGGTGCGACCGATGGCCTTCGAGGCAAACGATGACGGGTCGACCAAACGGATCTTCGCGCAGGCGACCGGGATCAACGCCGTGTGGGTAATCGACTGGGAGAGCCGCGAGGTCGTCGACATGCTGTGGCCGCCCGAGCTGCCCTTGTGGGAAAAGAACGCCGACGGGATACAGACCGGCGATATGCACGGTCTCGAGGTGCTGCCGGATCGCTCCGCCGTGTGGGCTTCGAGCCGGCTCGACAGCCGCATCTACGGCTGGAGTCTGCCCGACCTCGAGTTCATCGGCGGCGTCAAGGTGGGCCCGAG
Organism: Acidobacteriota bacterium; assembly: GCA_009838525.1. Classification (NCBI taxonomy): domain Bacteria; kingdom Pseudomonadati; phylum Acidobacteriota; species Acidobacteriota bacterium. The sequence continues at coordinate 37,288 of VXRJ01000028.1, read as the reverse complement.
CGCCAATTGGATGACGTCGACACCCGACAGCAAATACATGTATGTCGCGGTGTCCGGGACCGACCAGACGCTGGCGGTCGATCTGGAGAAGCTCGAGGTGGTCGCCACCATCACGACCGGCTCGCGGCCGGCCCGCATCAGCACCGTCATCCTGCCCCCCGACCGCGTGAATCCCAAGGGCACCAACATGCGGTCGTCGGAGGAAGAGTAGGCGTCATGATGACGAGAGTCGGCCTGGGGCTGGTCTGCTGTCTGGCTGCGGTGGCGGCCGTGGCGCTACCGCCAGGCATTGTCGCGCCGGTCGCCGCCCAGACCCTGAGCACTGAGGAGTTGGAGACGTATCGCGGCACCGTCGAGAGCGTCTTCATGGAAGACCGCGGGGGCACGATTGGAGGCTATGCGTCGTGCGTGATGTGTCACACGTGGCAGACGAGCGTGCGCTTCAGTCTGGAGACCCCGAACTCCAATGCCGGCTGGAGCAGCGAGCAGTCGATGCGCAACTTCGAGGTGGTGAGCCAGCTCATCAACACGGCCGACCCCGAGAGCAGCCGGCTGCTCTTGAAGCCCCTGTCACCCGATGCGGGCGGACTGACTCACACTGGGGGGACCTACTGGACCTCCGCTGACGACCCAGAGTACGTGGCGCTGCTCGATTGGATTCGAAGCATGCCGGATGACGCCTTCGTCCCTCCGCCGGAGCCCGAGATCGACTTCAATTTCTTCCGCGCGTGCGTGCAGCCCGTCTTCGCGAATCCGCGCGAAGGGCAGCTCCGCTGCAGCAACTGCCATTCCACGGGGCTCATCGGCTTCGCGCCGGCTCCCGGACGTGGCGACGAGTGGAGCGACGAAGAGGCCCAGCGCGCCTATCAGCTGATCACCCGCGTGATCACGCCGGGCAACCCGGAGCAGAGTCGGCTTCTGCTGAAGCCCCTTCATCCCGACGGCGGCGGCGCTTACACGCACAACGGTCCGCGACGCTGGCAGAGCCGTGACGACCCGGAGTGGCAGATGCTGGCCGGGTGGGTTCGCGGGGAGCGAACCGGGTCCAGTTGTTCCTAGCAGCCCGCGGCAAACCCTGCCGTCCTGGCGTTAGCTACGGCTCGTAGCGGCGGCTGAACCCGTTCCGGCTGTTCGTCACCTCGAACGAGCCGTCGGAGCTGGCCGAGACGTGGATCCAGTGCGCGGCGCCCATATGGACGGTGCGCCCGTCGGGTAGCGCGGTGCCCTCCGTGACGTTCGCGATGTACTGTCCCGGCGCGTTGTAGCGGTCGCCTCCCGGCAGCGAGTAGTGGTTCTGCCAGAGGTCCTCGAGGGTGGCACTCTCCTCGAGGATCTGGAACGTCAGCACCGCCCCACCCTTCCGGGGCCCGTTGTTCATGACACCGACGCGCGGCGCCAGCGCGTGAACGAAGGCCGGCGCGCCGGACGTGTCCGAGCCGTGGTGCGACACGAGGTAGAGGTCGACCGTCCCCAGCTTGTTGTCGGGGCAGACCAGAGGGTGCTCCTTGTTCCACGTCAGGTCCCCCATGATCACGGTGCGGAACTCGCCGAAGCGGATGAACGCGCTGATGGAACGCGCATCCTCGGCGTCGCCATAGCGGCTGGTGATGTCCTCGCCGTGAAAGACGAAGTCGCCGCACCGCGGGTTCGGCCCGCCCGCGCCGGGTAGCGGGTCCGCCAGCACTTCGCCGTGCGACGCGATGATGGTGACCTCGAGACCCTCCATCTCCACGGTGTCGCCCGGCGCTACGACGCGGTGCTCGCCGGTGCTACGCAGGTCGGTGTAGATCCCGAACGCGGCCAGCCGCCGTTCCCCCTCGTCGACCGTCGTGCCATGGTCCAGCCAGGTCCGCACCGGGATGCGCTCCGCGAGCTGCACCGAGCCACCCATGTGGTCGGTGTGGAAGTGGGTCACGATGACGTAGTCGAGCTCGGTCACGCCGGCGTCACGCGCCGCCGCCGCGATCCGGTCGGCATCGCGCCCGTCGAAGCCCGGCCAGCCGGTGTCGACCAGTAGGGAATCCCCCGAGGGGCCGACGAAGAGCGTCGCCTCGCCGCCCTCGACGTCGATCACGTAGATGTCCAGCGTCCCGTCCGCCGGCCCCTGCCCCAGCGCCAGGGCGGTCGCGGCCAACGCGAGCGGTAGGCCGACTACGAGCATCCGGATCGTGCGCATCTCATCCCCTCCGTTCAGCCCACCGTATAGGATCAACCGTAATGAGGCTACCGGCGCGCGCCTGCAGGACGTTGCTGGCCATCTACGTGCTGGCGGCAGTCGTCGCTGCGCTGTCAGGCACCTCCGGGGCAGTCGGGGCGGAGCAGGCAGGCGGCGCCATCAGCGGCCGCATCACCCTCGACGGGACCGTCGAGCCGCGCATGCTGGAGGTGACCGCGGATCAGGCGGTCTGTGGGAACGAGGTCGAGGATCGCGCGGTGGTCGTCGACGACTCGGGCGGCCTCGCCAACGCGGTCGTGATCGTCGCCGGAGCGCCGTGGGGCGATGCCACCCCGATGGATCCGGAGATCAACAACTCCGGCTGCTACTTCGTGCCGCGCGTGCAGGTGGTGCCGACCCGGACGGTGGTGACGGTGCGGAGCGAGGACGACACGCTCCACACGACGCACGCCTACGACGACCGGCAGCGGACATTGTTCAACATCGCAATCCCGATCCCCGGCATGGAAGTGCAGCGACCGATGCGCCGGCCCGGCCCGGTGCGTATCGAGTGCGACTCGCACGGCTGGATGCGCGGCTGGGTCTACGTCTCCGACGACCTCGGGACCGTGACCGGCTCGGACGGGCGTTACGAGCTGACCGGCATACCGCCGGGGGATTACACGCTCACCGTCTGGCACGAACGCACGGCCGGGATGACGCGCGCGATCCAGGTCACGGCGGGCGGAACGGCGGAAGCGGACTTCACGCTCGCGCTCGAGTAACAGCGGTTGTCCGTGCCGGCGTGGACGCCGGCGCACCAAGGACACCGGCGCACCGCTGGCACGGCATACAATCCCCGCCTATGGCGCCACAGTACGTCTACACGATGAAGGGGCTCGGCAAGCGGTACCCCCCGGACCGCGTCGTGCTCAAGGACATCTGGCTGTCGTTCCTGCCGGGAGCGAAGATCGGCGTCCTCGGTTTGAACGGCGCGGGCAAGAGCACGCTGCTCCGGATCATGGCGGGCGAGATCACCGAGTTCGACGGCGAGGCGTTCCCCGCCGCCGGCGTGTCAGTCGGGTACCTGGCGCAGGAGCCGCAGCTCGACCCCAACAAGGACGTCGCCGGCAACGTCAACGAGGGCGTGGCGGACCTGCGGGCCCTCCTCCGCCGCTACGACCAGATCACCGCCGACGTGGCGCAGAGCGGACCCGGCTCGCTCGAAATGGAGGAGGCTCTCGATGAGCAGGGCGAGCTGCAGACGAAGATCGACGCCATGGGGGCGTGGGACCTCGATTCGCGTATCCGAATGGCGATGGAGTCACTCCGCCTGCCTCCCGGACATGCCGACGTCACGACCCTGTCAGGAGGCGAACGGCGCCGCGTCGCCCTTTGCCGGCTGCTGCTGCAGTCGCCCGACCTCCTCCTGCTGGACGAGCCGACGAACCACCTCGACGCCGAGTCGGTCGCCTGGCTGGAACGGTTCCTCGCCGACTACCCCGGCACGGTTGTGGCCGTAACCCACGACCGGTACTTCCTCGATAACGTCGCCGGCTGGATCCTCGAACTGGACCGCGGCGCCGGCATCCCGTGGGAAGGCAACTACTCGTCGTGGCTGGCCCAGAAGCAGCAACGCCTCAGCATCGAGGCGCAGCAAGAGGCGAAGCGGCGGCGGACGCTGGAGCGCGAGCTGGAGTGGATCAACATGTCGCCCCGCGCCCGGCAGGCCAAGGGGAAGGCGCGCCTGAACGCCTACGAGCGCCTGCTGTCGGAAGAGTCCGCCAAGGCGATCGAGACGGTCGAGATCTACATCCCGCCCGGGCCGCGCCTCGGTGACGTGGTGGTGGAAGCGGACAATGTGATCCAGGGCTACGGCGAGCGGGCCCTGATCGGCGGACTGTCGTTCGCCCTTCCGCCCGCCGGAATCGTCGGCGTCGTCGGAGCCAACGGCGCCGGCAAGACGACGCTGCTCCGGCTCATCACCGGCGAGGAAGAGCCCGACGCGGGGACCATCCGCCTGGGCGAGACCGTCCAGGTTGGCTACGTCGATCAGGATCGCGATCTCGACCCGGACGCAACGGTCTGGGAGGCGATCTCCGACCGGCAGGACGACGTCACCCTCGGGAAGCGGACCGTCGCCTCACGCGCCTACGTCTCGTGGTTCAACTTCCGCGGCTCCGATCAGCAACGGAAGGTGGGAACGCTGTCCGGCGGCGAGCGCAACCGCGTTCACCTGGCCCGGCTGCTGCGCAACGGCGCCAACCTGCTGCTGCTGGACGAGCCGACCAACGACCTCGACGTCGACACGCTGCGGGCGCTCGAAGATGCCCTCCTCGCCTTCGCCGGCTGCGCCGTCGTGGTCAGCCACGACCGGTGGTTCCTCGACCGGATCGCCACGCACATCATCGCGTTCGAGGGGAACAGCGAAGTCGTCTGGTTCGCTGGGAACTACAGCGACTACGAAGCCGACCGGAAGCGGCGCCTCGGCTGGAAGGCGGACCATCCGCAGCGGATCAAGTTCCGCAAGCTGACGCGGGCGTGACGGTGCCAACCGCGAATTTGGCGGCGGCCCGGTGCGCTGCTCGAGTTCGTCGGCTTCGTTTGGCACCTACCTGGTTGCATGCGGAACGGGCTGAGCCGAGCGCGCCCTCGTCAGTTGACGGAGGTGCCGCCGGTCTGCAGAAGGGCGGGATCGACGCCCAGACGCCGGATCACCGCATCCCACATCCGGTCGGGCTCGGTGTCGAAGACGATGTCCAGGTCGATGTCGGCATTGAGCCACGACGACAGGGACAGCTCGGCGTCGAGTTGGCCGGGGCCCCAGCCGGCGTAGCCGGTCAGCAGGCGAGTCCGCGGCGGCGGCGGCGACTCGAGCAGGCGGCGCAGCAGCGTCTGCGACGTGGACAGGAAGACCCCGTCGCAGACCCGGACGGAATCCGCTTCGCTCGGCTCGTTGCCCAGCAGAATCCAGCCCCGTTCCGGCGAAACCGGCCCGCCGATCCAGAGCTCCAGGTCGCTCTGGCCCGACACCGGCGGCGACATCCCGACGACCTCCGCTGCGGGCGTCTCCGTTCGCCGGTTCAGCACCAGTCCGAACGCGCCATCCTCGCCGTGCTCGCACAGCAGAATGACCGTCTGATGGAAGTTGGGATCGACCATCTGCGGCATCGAGATCAGCAGCGACGGAGCGAGCGATGCGATGCCCTTCTTCGGAGGTTCCGAGTCAGTCATGGGGTGCCTGCCACGCAGTCATTGTGTCACGGTTCGTCTCGCCGGCGCGCCCACGCCACATGTTCCGCGACGACCGGATCCCGTGTCGACGCGCGCTCCGCGCCGCCCGATGCGTCGAGCGCCGCACGGGCCGCGGCCGTCCCCCTGTTGCCCAAGGCGACCGCCACGTTTCGCCGGAATCCGTTCAGCTTCGCACGCGACATCGCGCTGTCGGCGAGCAACGCCTGAGTATCCGCGTCCGATCGGCGCCACAGGTCGATCAGCGTCGGTTGGTCGAGAGCGGGCCGCGGCCGCCACGCGGCGTCGCCCGAGCGAGCCGCGGGATGGTTGTAGGGGCAGACATCCTGGCAGATGTCGCAACCGTAGACGTGCGTGCCGATGGCGTCGCGCCAGGTCTCGGGGATCGGACCGCGCAGCTCGATGGTCAGGTACGACAGGCATCGCGTCGAATCGAGCACCCACGGCTCGCGCAGCGCGTCGGTCGGGCATGCCTCGATGCAGAGCGTGCACGTGCCGCACTGATCGAGCTGCGGCGCGTCGGGCTCGAGTGCAAGGCTGGTGATGATCTCGCCGAGGAAGATCCACGACCCCTGTTCGGGGTGGATGAGACAGGTGTTCTTCCCAATCCAGCCCAGGCCGGCGTACTGCGCGTAGACGCGTTCCTGGACGGGTCCGGTGTCGACGTACCAACGCGCCTCGAACGGCTCGTCGCATGCCTCGCGCATTTCCGCCAGCAGAGCGTCCGCGCGCCGGCCGAGCACGTCGTGGTAGTCCTCGCCCCAGGCGTAGCGTGAGATGAGCGCCGCGTCGGGGTCGCCCACCTCGGTCGAGTACGGCCGGTCGGTGTTGTAGATGACGCCCAGAGCAACGACGGACCGCGCCGCCGGCACCACGTTCCGCACGTCGGCCCGTCGCGCCGCGGACCGCGACAGATACCGCATCTCGCCGGCATGGCCCGCGGCCAGCCACGTGTCGAAGTACTTCAGTTCCGGGAACGCTTCCGCGGGGGCGATGCCGCACAGATCGAACCCGGCCTCCCGGGCCATCCGCTTCACCTCGGACGCCTTCAGCATCGTGCGGCAGTCGCTATTTCAGGCAGTCGTTGAACCAGCTCGCCCGCCTGGTGGCGGTCGAACAGCTCTTCGTGCTCCGCGTCGATGACGAGAAGCGGGATCGTGATGCGGTGGGCGTCGTTGACCGGGCGGTACTCCAGCACCTTGTCGAGATGGGCCCAGCCGTTCAGGTTGGGGGCCTTGTCGGTCCGCATGCGGGTGCCCTCGCTCCAGATGTCGACCGGCTTGTGCTCGACGGTGTCGGGGAGCTGCCACGCCGGTTGGGCGGTGGCGGCAGAGGGAATCAGAAGGGCGGCAAACAACAGCGCGATGAGAGCGCGGGTCAATGGCATGGCGTTCTCCCCTGGGGCCGGTCGTCGTTTGCGCCATTCTCCCACAGGGGCGCCCACGCCGACCGGCGCGACCGCGCCGACCGTCTCGCCGTCCCTACCGTTTCCTGCGGGTCTGGGCCCGCTCCTGGCGGCGGGCCAGTTCTTCGCGCCGCCGCACCAGCAATTCTCGCTCCTCGGCAAGGTGGCGGTACTGGTCGAGCCGCGCGGGATCGAGGCGGCCCGCGTCGACCGCATCGCGGACGGCGCAACCCGGTTCCGCGCCATGCTGGCAGTCCCGGAAGCGGCAGTCGGCGGCCAGTTCGTCGATGTCGGCGAAGGCGTCCTCCAGCGCACGGGCGCTGTCCCAGATCTGCAACTCGCGCAGGCCCGGCGTGTCGATGATGAGGCCGCCGCCGGGGCCCAGGATGAGCTCGCGGTGGATGGTGGTGTGGCGGCCGCGTTGATCGATGCCGCGGACCGGCTGCGTCCGCTGGCGTTCCTCGCCGAGCAGGCGGTTGATCAGGGTCGACTTGCCGGTGCCGGACGACCCGAGCAGCGCCGCGGTGCGGCCGGGCGCCAGATAGGGCTGGAGCTGATCGACGCCCTGGCCGGTCTTGCCGCATGTGGCGTGTATCGGAACGCCGGGCGCGGCGTCCCGCACCTGGGCGATCGCCGCATCCAGGTCGTCGCACAGGTCACACTTGTTCAGCACGACGGCCGGCCGGGCTCCGCTCTCGGCCACCGCGACCAGATACCGCGCGATACGGCGCGGGTTGAAATCGCGGTCGAGTCCGGCCACGACGAGGACGACGTCGATGTTCGCTGCCACCACCTGGCGCGTCGTCGGGTCGCCCGCCGCCTTGCGGGCGAAGCTGCTGCGGCGCGGCAGGACGAAGCGGATGGTCGCGGTGTCGTCGGTCTTGTTCAGGGCGACCGCCACCCAGTCGCCCACTGCGGGAAGCTGGTCCTGGCCCGCCGCCTCGTGCCGTAGCCGTCCCGCCGCCTGCGCCATCCGTTCGCCGTCCGCCGTCACGACGCGGTAGATGTGGTTGTGCTCGATGCCGACGCGCGCGGGAACGAGCGCGGCGTCGTTCAGCGCCGCGAATGCGGCGGCGAACGTCTTGTCCCAACCAAGTGCGGCCAGACCGGGCGGCACGGAGCGATCGCTCATCGCATCATGGATGCGCCGGCTCGCCGGGCGGGAGATCCCAGAGACGGGGCCAGTCGTGGCCGGTTTCGCCGGGATCGTCGTCGTCACCATCGGCGGCGAGACTATGGACGCCGACCCCGAGGAGGCGTACCGGGCGGGCGCCGGCGTCGGTGCGATCGATCAGCATCTGCGCGCGGCGCGCGACTTCGTCGGGATCGTCCGTAGCGGGCCGCGCCGTGTGACTCCGCGTTATTGTCGTGAAGTCGTCATAGCGCACCTTCACGGTGACGGTTCGCGCACGGATGCCAGCGCGCCGCAGCCAGTCGCCGGAGCCACGCGCCATCCGATCGATCTCGGCCCGAATCGTCTCCATATCGACGAGATCGAGCGCGTAGGTCTGCTCCGAACTCTTGGACTTTCGCTCGCGGTGCGCGACCACCGGGCGCTCGTCGATGCCGTGCGCCAGACGCCGGAGCGACTCGGCATGGCTTCCCACCAGGCGATGGAGCGCCGCGTCGTCGATGGCGCGCACGTCCACCAGCCGCTCGATGCCCGCTTTTCGCAGCCGGCGCTCGGTGACCGGGCCGACACCCCACAGCGCGCCCACCGGCAACTGCTGGAGGAACGGCTCGACGCGGTCGTGCGACACGACGGTCAGTCCGTCCGGCTTCTGCCATCCCGACGCGATCTTGGCGAGGAACTTGTTCGGAGCGACGCCGGCGGATGCGGTCAGGCCGGTCGTTTCCCGAATCTGCGCCTTCAACCGCTTCGCGACGCGTGTCGCATACGGTTCGCCCCAGGCGTTTTCCGTCACGTCGAGGTACGCCTCGTCGAGCGAGAGGGGCTCCACCTTGGGGGTTACGGCGCGAAACAGATCGAACACTTGCTGCGAGATCGCGCGATACTTCGCGAAATCGGGGCGGACAATTTCCAGTTGGGGACAACGGCGGACCGCCTGCGCCATCGACAGCGCCGACCGGACGCCGAACTCGCGCGCCTCGTAGCTGGCCGCCGCGACCACGCCGCGCCCTTCCGGCCGTCCACCCACGGCGACCGGCCTGCCGCGCAGCTCCGGCCGATCACGCTGTTCCACCGACGCGTAGAACGCGTCCATGTCGATGTGCACGATACGGCGTCGCCGATCGGTCACGGCGGAAGTCTACTACCATGATGGTGCATGCCCGACGTGCCCCAGCCTCGCAGGAAACGCAAGCTGACCGCCACGGCGTGGGAGGAAGCGCGTGGCCTGATGTGGCGCTACCGCTACCGGCTGGCCCTCGGTCTGGTGCTGATCCTGGTGAGTCGCCTCGCCGGCCTGGTGCTGCCGGCGATGTCGCGCTACATCCTCGACGAGGTGATTCCGGCGCAACGGACCGACGAGCTGTTCATGCTGGCCGGGGTCGGCCTTGCCGCCGCGGTCGTGCAGTCCGCGACCGGCTTCGCCCTGTCGCAGGTGCTCGGCGTCGCCGCCCAGCGCGCCATCACCGAGATGCGGAAGCAGGTGATGGCCCACGTCTCGCGCCTGCCGATCCGCTACTTCGATTCGACGCAGACCGGCGTTCTGATATCCCGGGTCATGACCGACGCCGAAGGGATCCGGAACCTCGTCGGCACCGGGCTGGCTCACCTGGCGGGGGGATTGCTCACCGCGTCGATCGCGCTCGTGTGGCTCTTCTGGCTCAACTGGCGGCTGACGCTGCTGACGGTGCTCGTGCTCGGTCTGTTCGGGATCACGATGGCCGTCGCCTTCTCGCGGATCCGGCCCGTTTTCCGGGAGCGGGGGAAGATCAACGCCGAAGTCACGGGGCGGCTCGGCGAGACCCTCAGCGGCATCCGGATCGTGAAGGCCTACGGCGTCGAGAAGCGCGAGCAACTGGTCTTTGCGCGCGGCGCCCATCGCCTGTTCCGCAACGTCGCCAAGACGGTAACCGGAGTTTCCGCCGTTACGTCCATCTCCACGTTCGTGATGGGGCTCATCGGCGCCATGATGATCGTCCTCGGAGGCAACGCGCTGATGTCCGGGTCGTGGACGACCGGCGAGCTGCTGCAGTACCTCATCTTCACCGGACTCGTCATCGCCCCGGTTATTCAGATTTCTCAGATCGGGACGCAGGTCACCGAGGCGTTCGCGGGACTCGACCGGATCCGCGAGGTCCGAGAGATGGCGACCGAGGATCAGGAGGACGAAACGCGGGACCGGCTGGGTGCGTGCCGCGGCGAAATCCGGCTGGAGGACATCTGGTTCGAGTACGAGCCGGACGTGCCGGTCCTGAAGGGAGTCTCACTCGAGGCGGCTCCCGGCACCACCACCGCGCTGGTCGGATCGAGCGGCTCGGGCAAGAGCACGCTGATCAGCCTGGTGATGGCATTCAACCGTCCGACGGCCGGCCGCGTCCTGATCGACGGACGCGACCTCCAGAACATCAGCCTGAAGGACTACCGCGCCCGTCTCGGCGTCGTGCTGCAGGAGAACTTCCTCTTCGATGGCACCATCCGCGCCAACCTCGCGTTCTCGAACCCGCGTGCGACGGACGAGGAAATCCGCGAGGTGAGTCGCTTGGCGCACTGCGACGAGTTCATCAATCAGTTCCCCGACGGCTACGACACGATCGTGGGCGAGCGGGGCGTCAAGCTCTCCGGCGGTCAGCGGCAGCGCGTCGCGATCGCACGCGCCATCCTCGCCGACCCCGGCATCCTGATTCTGGACGAGGCGACGTCCAGCCTCGACAGCGAGAGCGAGGCGCTGATTCAGGACGGGCTGCGCGCCCTGCGCGCCGGACGCACCAGCTTCGTCATCGCGCACCGGCTGTCGACGATCCGCAGCGCGGATCAGATCCTCGTGCTGGAAGCTGGCGAAGTCGTCGAGCAGGGGACGCACGATGAGCTCATGGCTCTCGACGGGCGGTACAAGCAGCTCTACGACCGGCAGTACGGCCTTGAGCGGAACCGCTTCATCAATCCGGGGGAGGACTTCACGCCCGATCCGGCGCCCGTCGCTATCCCAAGGAGCCACGGGTAGCGGTCGGCGATGCCGCTCCCTACGGATCGTTCCGGTAGACGATCCCGTCCCGCATGACGAACCGGACGTTGCGCAACGCCTCGATGTTGATGGCGGGGTTGCCCTCGACGGCGACGAGGTCGGCGATGAACCCGGGAGCGATCTGACCCAGGTCGTCCTCCATGCCGATCGCGCGCGCGGCCATCGAGGTGGCGGAGATGATCGCGTCCATCGGATTCTGGCCCGCTTCGTCCACGCGAACGATTAACTCCTCGAAGTTTCGTCCGTGCGCGCCCGCCGTGGCGTCGGTTCCGAAGACGATCTGGACGTCGCCGTGGCGAAGTGTTTCGCGCAACGTGTCGAGGCCGACGCGGCGCGCTTCACGCATCCGCTCGAAGCCGATCTCGGTGTAGTTCCCGACGCCGATGAACCGCGGGCGGAACTGCGCGTAGTTGTCCCAGAGCAGGCCGGTGTGGAAACCGACGAACGTACCGTGCTCGGCGAGCAGGGCGATGGTGTCGGCGTCATAGTGGTTGGCATGCTCCACCTGGTTGCAACCGGCCCGGGCCACCGCGCTAACCACTTCCGCACCGTAGGCGTGCACGGCGGAGCGGAGCCCCTGGGCGCGCGCCTCGTCGCAGGCCGCCTCGATCTGCTCGTCGCTCAGCGTCCGCTCGCCGCCGTCGCGGATGCTGCCCGAAGCGAAGATCTTGATGACATCGGCGCCGTCCGCCTCGAGTTGCCGGACGAACGCACGGATCGCGTCCACGTCGCCGGTGGCGGCGGTCACCGGACGAAGCGACGTCAGCACCCGCGGGCCCGGAATGTCGCCGGCGGCGATCCGATCGCGGAGCGGTCCGTCGATCTCGCTGCCGAGACTCTGCACCGTGGTGACACCCGCCTGCAGGTTGCGCCAGGCGTTCGCCACGGCGTGCAGCATCAGCTCTCCCTCGCTCTCTTCCCGAGCGCCGGGGGCGCCGTGCACCCTGCCGCTCGCGTCGAAGTGCGAGGTGAGGTGGACGTGCGTGTCGATCCAGCCGGGCATCAGGGTCAGGTCCGACAGGTCGTAGTCGACGGCCCCGCGCAACCCGTCGACCCGCGTGATCCGGTTGCCGTCAACCGTAAGGCGTGCGTTCTCGCGCATCCCGCCGGTTCCGTCGAGTAACAGGCCGGCCCGGATCAGGACCCGGCTATCGCCGTCCGGCGCCTGGGCATCGATCGGCGCGAGCAGCCCGGATACGGGCAGCCCGAGGGCGAGGAACAGAACGCTGATGACTCCGGCTACGACTCTCGTCCGTGTCATGGCACGTCTCCCGTGCGAACGAATCCCGGATGTCCGTCCTTCCGGATGCGGCCGGCGGCGGCGCCGGCGCACCGGAGTTAACGATACTAGAACGCCCAGCGGAGGCCGAACTGCATCTCCCGCGCGTTGAGGGCGCTGAAGATACGGCCGAAGTTGGGAGACCCGAAGAAGCGGTTCGGGAGGTCGAAGTTGGCGCGGTTGAGCAGGTTGAAGATCTCCCAGCGGAACTCCAGCCGGCTGCCGTCGTCGAGGAACCAGTTCTTGGCGACCGACAGGTCGATGTTGAAATAGCCGGGGGCGAAGACCGGGTTGCGCGGCGCGCTGCCGTACGTGAACGGATCCTGAAGGCTGAACGCGTCGGTATCGAACCAGCGCTCCGGCGTCCGCTGGCCCAGCGGCAGGTTGGGGTCGCCGGTCAAGTCGGGGCGCTGGGCCGGGCCGGCGCCGATATTGGCGATGTCGTCGGTGACGTTCACCGTGAACGGCGCACCCGACTGCGCGGAGACGATGCCGTTCACCCGCCAGTTGCCGAACAGCGCCTCGCGCGCGCCGCCGGCGCCGGCCGCGAACGGAAGCTCGTAGGTCGCGCTCCCCACGAACTGGTGACGGTGATCGAAGCTCGACAGCGCCACCTCGCCCGGGAAGATGTTGCGCACGTCCTGCGGCACGTTCCTCTCGAAGGCGGTCGCCCCCGGGCTGGACGCATCGTCCTCCGACCGCGACAGCGTGTAGGCGAGGTCGAACGCCAGGCCGTCGCGGATGCGGCGGACCGTCTTGACAGTGACGGCGTGATAGATCGACTTGCCGTCGAAGCGGATGGCGCGGATGCCGGCGAGCTGCGGCACCGGGCGCCGCGCGCTGATCGGCCCGGGGCCGGGGACCGGCACGTTGTGGATGGTCGAGTTGTCGGCGCCGATCGTGTACGACCCCATGTAGAAGAGCTCGAGCATCTGGCTCGGCCCCAGCTCCGTCTGCAGGCCGCCGCTCCAGGTCTGCGTGTACTCGACGAAGTAGTCGTAGTCCATGATCGAGCCGCCGATGCTGCCCGTCGGGTCTGACGCCAGAATCGTCCGCGTGTCGGCCAGCGGCACGAACTGGCCCGCCGGCACATCCACCTGCTTCAGCAGGAAGAACGGCAGATTGCGGGCGAAGGCGGTCTGCACGCTGTAGGCCCACTGGTTCAGGAAGACGCCGTAGCCTCCCCGCACCACGGTCCGTCCGCCGTCATCCGGCTGCCACGCAAAGCCGAAGCGCGGCGCAAGCCGCACCTTGCTCGGCCGCAGCAGGCTCCGGTCCCATCCCGCCTCGGCCGACGTCACCCACGGAATCGGAATGAGCGGCAGCAACGCCTCGGCCGCGGGCGAGATGTTCCCCGCGTCGTCGCTCGCAATCACATAACGCCCCCCCGGAACGGACAGGTCGATCGTCGACAGCCGGTTGTCCACGTCGCGCATGTGCTGATTGAACTCGTAGCGCAGCCCGAAGTTCAGAGTCAGGCCGTCGCGCACGCGCCAGTCGTCCTGGGCGAACAGGTGCATCCAGTTCGTGCGGGCATTCTCGTCGCCGCGGCCGCCGATGCCGGCGCGGGCGGAGACCGGATAGCCCAGCAGGAAATCCGCGAAGGGATTGCCGCTGAAGCGCCCCGTGTAGGCGAAACGACCCCGGGGGGTGTCGGGATTCTCCGGCCGGAACCGAAGGTGGAACCAGTAACCCCCGAATTTCAGGTGGTGGTTGCCCCGGTCGATCAGCACGTTCTGGTACAGCTCGAAGTGCTCGTTGTTCCGGTAGACGAAGCTGGCCGGATCGCCCATGGCGCTGTACAGACCGGCGGTGTCGATCTGGGGATAGCCGACGTCGCGCGGATCGCGGGTCACTCCCGCGATGCCGAGCGGGCCGGCGAAGTCGACGCCCCGGTTCAGGCTCGCCTGCCCGCCTTCCACCCGCATCCAGCCGAACCGCGTCTCGCTCAGGAATGTCGTTCCGATGGGCCGCGCCCAGCTCAGCGCGAGGTTGCGCGTGCGCGTGGTGAGAGTCCGGCCGAAGCCCGGGATGAGCGACTCCTGCTGGATGCTGGTCCCGAACGGCTGGAGGTCCTCGGCGTCGAATGTCGAGAAGCGCGCGAAGAACTGATCCGCCTGCCCGAAGCGGTGATCGATCCGGGCGCTGAACTGATTGATGTCCGACTCCGACTGCTCGACCGAGGTCAGGTTCTGCACCTCGCCGCTGCCACTCGGCATTGGCACCGCCTGGAGAAACGCGGCGGCGACCGGGTCGATCCGGCCGGCCGGAATTCGGTTGCCGGGAAAGAACGTACCGCAGGCGCCCGTCGCCGGATCGCGCGTGAGCGGATCGCAGATCGGCGCCTGGCCGGCGAAGTCGCCGCCGCGGACCGGCACCGAGGGCACGGAGAAGGTCTTCGTGAGCGACCGCTGGGTCCGCTGTCCTTCGAAGCTGACGAAGGCGAACGTCCGGTCGGTGACGAGCGGCCCGCCCAGACTGCCGCCGAACTGGCGTTGATCGAGCGGCGGGACCGGCTCGTCGGGGGGGTCGAAGTAGTTGTGCGCGTCGAACCGCTCGTCGCGGACGAAGGCGAAGGCGCTGCCATGAATCTGGTTGCCACCCGACTTGGTGGCGACGTTTATGAGCGCCGACGCCTTGCCACCGAACTCCGGCGGATACATCGATTTCTGGATCTTGAATTCCTGGATCGAATCGACCGACGGATTGATCACCAGGTTGTTGAACAGCTCGTCGGTCACCTTCACCCCGTCGAGCAGGTAGATGTTGTGGCCGGCGCGCTGGCCGCCGACGTTCGGCAGCGGTCCCGCCTGCTGCAACGCCGCGCCGCGCGTCCCGCCCGGCGGGATCACGACCGCGTCACTCAGTTGCGCGAGCTGCAGGAACTGGCGTCCGTTCAGGGGGATCTGCTCCACCTCGCGCGTGTCGATCACGTCGCTGATTTCCGCCGTCGTCGACTGCAGCAGCGGCGCCGCCGCGGTGACCGTCACCTCTTCGGTGATCTGTCCCAGGTCGAGCTGAAACGCCAGATCCAGGGTGCGTCCCAGATCGAGGAAGACGCCGGTCTGGACCACCCGGCGGAAGCCGGGCACTTCGGCGCTGATGGTCCATTCCCCGATGGGCAGCGACGCCATGTAGTAGCGTCCGTCGGCGCCCGTCACCCGTTCGACCGAGAAGCCGCTCTCGGCATGGGTCGCGACCACCGTAGCACCTGGCAGGACACCCCCCGATTCATCGCGAACGACCCCTTCCAGGGTCCCGGTATTCGCCTGGCCGGCCACGGAAACCGCGCTGCCGAGAAGCAGCACGGCCACCAGCGCGGCCGCACGAACCGCTCCTACGGCGGGACAGACGGATACCAGCATGACGGATGATTATATGGGGTTGGGCTGGCCCGTCCGTCGCGCGGACTCCAGAATACGCGCCGCGGCGCGACGGCTGGCGCCCGGACTGCCCAGTCGGTCGCGCACGTCCGCGAGCGCGGCGCGCGTGCGGACGGCGAGTTCCGTATCCGTCAGGAAACGGACCACTTCGTCGGCCACCGCGTCCGGCGTGAAGGCATCCTGCAGGAGTTCCGGCACCACCTGCCTTCCCGCGATCAGATTCACCATCCCCGCGTTCGGGACGTGAGAAAACGCCTTCACGATGCAGAAGGTGATGGCCGACAACCGGTAGACGATCACCATCGGCTTCTGATGGATGGCGGCCTGCACGGTCGCCGTGCCCGACGCGGTAACTACGGCGTCGGACGCCGCCAGGGCGTCGTCGGTCCGCCCTTCCACCACCGCCGCCACGCCTGCGGACACGAGCGGTCCGATTGGCGCAAAGAGGTCCTCGTCAAGCTGCGGCGCCCGGGCGACGACAAACTGCGCGCCCGGCACGCGCTCGCGGATGCGCCTGGCCGCGTGCGCCACATCGGGCAGGATTGCGCGCAGCTCGTTCGGCCGGCTCCCCGGCAGCAGGGCGACGGTCGGCGCGGCCGGATCGAGCCCCAGCTCACGCAGGAAGGGCTCCCGCGCAACCGACGGCGTCGTCACTTCCAGCAGCGGATGGCCCACGAACTCGACCGGGATATCCGCCTGGCGATAGATCTCCGTCTCGAACGGAAAGATCACGAGAACCCGGTCGACGACCTGCCCCATCGTCCGGATCCGGCCCCGCCGCCACGCCCAGAGCTGCGGTCCGATGTAGTAGACGACGGGCACGCCCAGGCGGCGCATCGCCGCGGCGACGCGGAAGTTGATCTCCGGGAAATCGATCGCTACGAAGACATCCGGCCTCTCCGCGCGGGCGCGCGCCACCATGCGCCGGTAGGTCGCGAACGAGCGGGGCACTACCGCGAGCGCTTCCGACAACCCGGTCGCGGCCAGCCCCCGGTAGTGCCCCACCAGCTCCGCGCCGGCATCGCGCAGGTGGTCGCCGCCGAGGCCGCAAACCGTCACCGAGGGATCAACCGCACGCAACGCGCGGGTCAGGGCGCCGGCGTACAGGTCACCCGAGGGTTCGCCGCACGAGATGAGGATCACTGGCGTGGACTACTGCCCGCGTCGCCCGCCTCCGCGGAGGTCGGGCGCGGTCAGGTCGAGTTCGGCGACCGGCACGACTTCGATCCGGTCGAACCCGACGGCCGGCAGGTCGCGGATGAACGTGGACGCGTCGCCCACCAGCACGATTGACAGGTTGTCGGGATGGAGGTGCGCCTCCGCCGCACGCTGGATCTCGCGCGGCGTCACCGCGTTGATCCGTTGCGGGTACTGCTCGATCGTGTCGAGGTCGAGGCCGAAGAGCATCGCCTCGAGCACACGCGCGGCGATGGCGTTGGGCGTCTCTAGCGTGATCGGAAAGCTCCCGGCCAGGTAGTCCTGCGCCCCGCGCAGCTCGCGGCGGCTGACGCGGTCCCGCCGGAGCCGGGCGATTTCGTCCACCATGACCCGGAGGGCCTCGGCGGTGGCCTCGGTGCGCGTGTCGGTCTGGGCGAGGAAGTCGCCCGACAGAAGCTGCCCCGCCAGATCGGCGCTCGCCGAGTACGTGAGTTGCCGGTCGGTCCGGAGCACGCCAGCGAGCCGGTTGCCTCCGTCACCCCCCAGGATCTTGATCGCCAGGTCGAACGTCAGGAAATCGTCGTGGTCGCGCGGCAGCGCGACATGGCCGGCCCGGATGACGGTCTGCACGGCGCCCGGGCGGTTGATCACGACGAGGCGGCGGGTCGGCATCGGAATCGTCTCGACTCCCGCCGCGGGCGGCTCCACGGCTCCCGCCGGCCAGTCACCCAGCACCCGCTCCACCCCGGCGAACGCCTCGTCGGCCGTGACGTCGCCCACCACCGCGATCAACGCGTTGTTCGGCAGATAGTGGGTTCGGTGAAACGCCACGAGGTCCTCGCGCGTGACCGCGCGAACCGATTCGGGCGTTCCCCCCTGGGGCATCCCGTACGGATGGAAGCCGTACACCAGGCGGTTGAAGACGACTCCCGCGAGATAGCCAGGATCCTCGTAGCTCACCTGGAAGCTGTTGAGGACCTGCGTGCGCTGCCGTTCGATCTCGGCCGGATCGAACGCCGGGCGCCGCGCCACGTCGGACAGCAGATCGAGCGCGAGGTCGAAGTCGTTCTTCAGGACCAGCGCGTCCACGAAGCTCAGCTCGCGGGCCGCGCCGACACCGAGCGCGCCGCCGATGCTGTCGATGGTCGTGGCGATCTCCTGCGCCGAGCGGGTCGTGGTCCCCTGATCGAGCAGCCGGCCCACGAACTGGGCAACGCCCGGTTTGCCGGCTGGATCGGACGCGGTCCCGGCCCGCAGGATCATGCGGACACTCACGGCCGGCTGCTCGTGGTGGCCGACGTAGATCACTTGCAGGCCGTTCGCGAGCGACCGGATCTCGTAGTGCGGGAAGACCATGGCGCGCCGGTCGAGCGGCGGCGGCGGCTGTTCCCGCGGCCAGTCGACCCGCTGGGCGGAGGCGGACGAGGCGATGGCCAGGGTCGCGACGGCGCATGCCAGCGCCGCGGCGGCGGCAGGCGCGGGCGTCCTCCAGGTACGGGCCGCCCTCACTGTCCGCCCCCCCCGCTGCCCCGGGGCAGGATCGTCAGCACGAGGCGATTCTCGTCGCGCAGGTAGGTCCGGGCCACCCGCTGCACGTCGTCGCTCGACACGTTCATGAAGATGTCGAACTCGGCGTCGGCGGTGGTCACGTCGTCATGCGCCACCACCGCGTGCGCGAGATGCATCGCCTTCTGCTCGATCGTGATCCGGCCGATGACGTAATCGCGAGCGAACTGGTTCTTGGCCCGCTGCAGCTCGGCGTCGGTCGGCGGATCGGTCTTCGCCCGGTCGAGCTCCGCGATCAGCGCCGCCGCCGCTTCGTCCGTCGACCGTCCCGGCGGCACGAGCGCCACCGCGTAGAAGAGGTTCGGATCCTCGATCAGCACCGACTGGCCGAAAGCGGTGACCGCGACCTGCTGCTCGTACACCAGCCGCCGGTAGATCCGCGCGCTCTGCCCATCGGACAGCACCTTCGAGAGGATGTGGAGCGGGTAGGCGTCGGGGTGCCCGTCGTAGGTCACGGGGTGGGCCACGATGACCGCCGGCAACGGCCAGTTGTCGGCTTCGACGGTCACGTTGCGCGGGCCCGCCGGCGCGGGCTCGCGCGGCAGGTCGCGAGGCACCGGGCGTTCCGCCTTCGGGACCCGCCCGAAGAAGTGCTGCACGAGCTGGAACGCGTAGTCGGTGTCGAAGTCGCCCACCAGGGCCAGCGTGGCGTTCTCCGGGACGTAGTAGGTGTCGAAGAACTCCCGCACGTCCTCGATCCGCGCCGCCTCTATGTCTTCCATCGAACCGATCGTTGTATGCCGGTAGGGGTGCGTGGTGAAGGCGTGCTCGTACAGAATCTCGTTCAGAAGGCCGAACGGCTCGTTCTCGTACCGGAGGCGGCGCTCTTCCTTCACCACTTCGCGTTCGGCGTCAAGTCCCTCCTGGTTGATCCGGAGGGTCGCCATCCGATCCGCTTCCATCCACAGCACCAGCGGCAGGTACTCGCCCGGGACCGTTGCGTGGTAGACGGTGGAGTCGTCGGTCGTGTAGGCGTTGCCTTCGCCGCCGATGCGCGTGATGAGGGCCAGGTGGTCGCCCCGTTGAAGGTTGTGCGACCCCTGGAACATGAGGTGCTCGAACAGGTGGGCGAACCCGGTGCGGCCCGGCGGCTCGTCGCGCGATCCGACGTGGTACCAGAGCTGCAGGTGGACAATAGGGGTGGAGCGGTCCTCGGAGAGGATCACCCTCAGTCCATTGTCGAGCGTTTCGAGTCGGTAATCGAACTTCGTCGGCCGAACCTGCGCGCCCCCCGCAACGACGAAAACGCCCGCCAGGACGGCGGTGATTGCCGCGAACGCAGCGGCACGGCAGAAACGCGGCCGGGAACGCATGGGCCGATTATCTCACAGTGATCCCGTGCCGCCGGCGGTTGGGGAGCCGGGCGGTCAGTCGAGCACGAAGCGAAACGCCAGACGGGTCCAGCGCGCCGGCTCGCGGACGTACAGGCCGGGATCGATCCGCCGCTCACGGCCGATCAGCACTTCGCCCGCCCCGACCCCGCCGCGGAACCGCAGCCCGAACCGCGCGATGCCGCCATAGTCGCCGTGCCGGCCGAACCAGTCGGGATCGCTCCGGAGCAAGGTACCGTCCAGCTCGCCGATGAGCGAGATGCGACTGGTGACGGGGCGGATGACGCGGACCCAGACGTTCGCCTCCTGCTTGTAGTCCACCTCGGACCCGGTGATCAGCGTCATCGCGCGGATGCCGAGATCGACGTCGAACGATCCCATCTGCATCCGGTCGCCGTAGGAGAGGCCAATGTGGTTCCAGGCCGGCGAACCGGGGCTCTCCCGGTCGGTCCGGTGACGCGAGACATGGTGGAACGTAAGCCCCACCTCCCCTCGCACCAGCCGGGCAAAGACCGACAGGTCAATCGTGTAGGCGGTCTGCGTCGGATCGATCGGCCGCCGCTCGTCGCCCACGACCGTTTCCAGATTGAGGAAGACGTTGCCTCGCAGGTACCAAAGATCGAAGACATCCATGTCGACGCCGACATCGGTGTCCCACGAGAAGTCCTCCGCGCCGTTGCCCGGGAGGCGGGCGCCCTCGACATGGGCGAGGTACCGCGTCAGAAAGCCGAGCTGCGGATCGCTCGTCTGGGCCGGGCGCGGCCCGCCCACCGCCTGTGCCGCCGCCGGAACGGCGCTGGCCAGCATCAGCAGCGCGACCACCAGCAGACGGCCCAGCATCCGCTCGACGAAGGGCACCAGGTGGTCCAGCTTCAGCCGCGCCGCTACGTCGCGCAGATGCGCCGCGCGGCGCTCCGGATCGTCCTTCAGGATGCCGCGCAGCTCCGTCAGCGGCGCACTCGGCGCGGGCCGCCACTTCACGCCGGTCAACCCGTGCCGCGCCCCGCGCCAGGCAAGCAGATGCCCGACGGCGAGGAAGACGAAGTAGTAGGCGATCAGGTTGGGACCCGGCACGAAGAAGAGGAGCGGCCCGAGGATGGCCGCCGCGATGCTCGATCCCACAAGGCGCCGGACGTGGCGGTCGGCATCGCGCTGAAGGCCGGCTCGGGCGACCGCGACGGCGTCGTCGGGCTGCAGGTCGTCGGGATGGACCAGGGTGACCGAGCTCTGGCTCCGCAGGTGCCACAGCATTCGCCAGTCGACGATCGCCTCGGCGATCCAGCCGATGATCACGTTGCGGAGGCGGATGAGCCAGGACCTTCTTTCCGAGGGGTCGGTCGGCAGCGTCGACAGGCGCCGGGTCCGGCGCGCTTCCTGCGCCTCCGCCATCATCTGCCGGAAACGCGCGTACCAGCCGCCTCGCCCCGCGCCCGCGGAGTCGTCGGTCTGACCGGCCTCGACCGACTCGCAGTAAAGCTCGTACAGCGTGGGGCCGATCGGCACGAGATAGACGTCGACGTCAGGCAAGGGGAACGAGCACTCGCGGGACCTGCACTATCCTCTTCTCGGAACCGTTCATGATCGTCCAGCCTGCGCCTGCGGCGCAAGCCGCGCCCGGCCCCGCTAGTCCGCCGACGGCGCCGCGACTACCTCGAGGCGGTCGCTCTACTCTACCGAAGCTCCGGCCGTGCTGCGGCGTGATAGGCTGGCTCCCATGCTGCACCGACACTTCGGGCGAAGCGTTGCGCTCGGCCTGGCGGCGGCGTTCCTGATGACGGCGGGCGCCGGCGCACAGGACTACGCGGCGGAGATCGAGGCCTGGCGCGTCGACCGCGAAGCCCGCCTCGCCGCCGACGACGGCTGGCTGACGGTCGCCGGGCTGTTCTTCCTCAACGAGGGAACGCAGACGTTCGGCTCGTCACCCTTGAACGACATTCTTCTCCGGACGGGTCCGGAACAGGCGGGCACATTCACGCTGAGGAACAACGTGGTGACGGTGCGGGCGGCGGAGGGAACGACCCTCAACGTCGACGGCCGCGACGTCACGGAGGCGCGGCTCTGGCCGTACGAAGGCAACGACCGGCCGACGATCGCGCTCGGCCCCCTCAGCCTCTTCGGTCACTACAGCGGCGACCGGCTCGCCATACGGATGCGGGATCAGGAGAGCGCGATCCGCCAGGAGTTCACCGGCCTTCGCTGGTACCCGGTCGACGACACGTTCCGCGTGGAGGGGACGTTCATCCCCCATGACGAACCCCGCGCGATGGAGCTCCCGAACATCCTGGGCGATGTCGAGACGTTCCGGACGTCGGGCTCGGTCGCGATGACGGTGGGCGGGGCGGAGGTGCGGATGACCGCGGTCGACTCGGGCGGCCGGCTCTGGTTCATCTTCCGCGACCTCACAAGCGGTGCGGAGACCTATCCCGCCGCGCGCTTCCTCTACGCCGACGTGCCGGGCGCGAACGGCACGACCACGGTCGACTTCAACCGCGCCTACAACCCCCCGTGCGCCTTCAACCCGCACACCACCTGCCCGCTGCCCCCGCTCGAGAACCGCCTGCCCGTCCGGGTCGAGGCGGGCGAGCTGGACTATCACGCGCCGTAGCTGCTAGCACGGGGCCGCATAGAGATCGAGAATGCCGCCGGCGCGGAGCGCCGCGACGGGCCGGGCGACGAGATCACGCAACACCCCGGGCGCTTCCGGGCGACCGTCGGCCGGGGTTTCCCAGTCGACCACCTCGAAACCGGCCGCTTCGGCCAGACGCGCGAGGGTCGCCGGCGTGAAGAACCAGAGATGGTGAAGCGCGCCGTAGTGCTTCCAGGGACGCCGTTTCAAACCGAGGCGGCTCTGCGCGCTCTTGAGACGGATGTTCCAGCCGGCGAGGTTCGGAACGCCAACGACGAGCAGGCCGTCGGGGCGCGTGAGCCGGCGCGCGGCGCGAAGCTCGGCCAGCGGGTCCGGCGTGTGCTCCAGGACCTGGTTGAAGCGGACGGCGTCGAACGTTGCGCCGCCGAAGTCGATCGCGGTGAGCGCGCCTTCGTATAGGGACGCGCCGGTGCCGCGTGCGGCATCCGTCAGGTGGATGTCGGCGCCGGAAGCGTCCCAGCCTTGCCCGCGCGCGTAGCGGAGGAACGCCCCGGCGCCGCAGCCGACATCCAGCACGCTCGCCGGACGCGCAGCGACATGACGGCCGATCCGCGCCAACTGGCGGGCGAAAGTCCGCTCCCGGTAGGGATCGTCCCCGGCATGAGCCGTCGGGTGGTAAGTAGCGCCGTACACCGCCTCGGAGAGCTGCGCGAGGACCGGGCGGGGATTCTGGCATTCGAGGCCGCATGACGGGCACCGGGCAAGGTGAAAGCCCTGGAAGTCGACCGCGAACGGGCTGGGTTCGCATCGGCACAAGGGGCAGACGACAGGCTCCCGGTCCGGAAGCGCCGCCTCCACCTCGGCGCGCGGTCGCCCGAAGAGCGACTTGCTCACGCGGCGATCCTCTCACGTCGTTGGCTCACGTCGCCGGCATCCAGGTCGCCGGCTGACGTCGCGGGCCGTCCCAGCGCTGGGAGCCGTAGGCTCCAGGGGGCTGTGGTAGGGTGCGCGTCATGCCGGACCGCCTGACACGTGACGAGGTGGAGAAGATCGCGGCGCTCGCCCACCTGGAGCTGACTCCGGACGAAGTCGAGCGATA
This sequence comes from Acidobacteriota bacterium, assembly GCA_009838525.1. Lineage (NCBI taxonomy): Bacteria > Pseudomonadati > Acidobacteriota > Acidobacteriota bacterium. The sequence continues at coordinate 13,922 of VXRJ01000028.1, read as the reverse complement.
CACGCCCCAGCTTGCCGACATCCTCGAGTACGCGGCGCGGCTGGCGGAAGTGGACCCGGGTGCCGACGTGGGCGACGCCACGTGGCATCCGGGCGGCGACGCCTGCCCGCAACGGGACGATGAGCCGCGTCCTTCGCTCGACCGTGATGCAACGCTCGCCAACGCGCCGGACGGCGTCGCCGATCGCCGGTCGAACGACGGCGGCTTCTTCCGCGTGCCGCGGGTCCTCGGTTCATGACGGCCGGACCGGACGCGGGTTACGGTCCGTCCCCCGCCGGCACCGCCGCTGAAATCCGCGACGCCGTCCGCTCCGGGCGTCGCACGGCGGTGGAGGTGTGTCGAGCCTGCCTCGACCGGATCGAGGCGGAAGACCAGCGATGGCACGCCTTCACTGCGGTCTTTCGCGACGATGCGCTCGCACGGGCGGCCGCCATCGACCGGGAACGCGATGCCGGCGAGGGTCTGGACCGTCCACTTCTGGGCGTGCCCATCTCCATCAAGGACGTGATCTGCGTCCAGGGCAAGTTGACCACGGCGGCGTCCCGCATCCTCGACGGCTTCCGGCCACCTTACGAAGCGACGGTCGTCCGGCGTCTGCGCAAAGCAGGCGCGGTGATCGTCGGCTCGACCAACTGCGACGAGTTCGCCATGGGATCGTCGACCGAGCACTCAGCGTACGGGCCGACGCGCAACCCGTGGGACGCCGATCGGACACCGGGCGGATCGAGCGGCGGCGCGGCGGCGGCGGTGGCGGCGGGTTGCGGTCCCGTCGCGATCGGATCCGATACCGGCGGATCGATCCGCCAGCCGGCGGCGTTCTGCGGTGTCGTCGGTCTGAAGCCGACCTACGGCCGGGTGTCGCGCTACGGACTGCTCGCCTATGCATCTTCCCTCGATCAGATCGGGCCGGTCACGCTGACCGTCGCCGACGCCGCCCTGCTGCTCGGCGTCCTGGCGGGACGCGACCTGCACGATGCGACCTCCGTCGATCGGCCTGCCGAGGGCTACACGGCGGCGCTCACCGGACGCGCGGACGATCTGCGGGTCGGCGTGCCGCGGCGGCTCCTCGAGGACGCCGACACCGGGCTCGATCCGGACGTGCTCGACGCGTTCGACCGCGCACTCGAGACGATCGAGGCGGCGGGTGCGGTTCTGGTCGATATCGAGTTGCCGCATGCGGCGTATGCCGTGCCGGCCTACTACCTGCTGGCGCCGGCCGAAGCCTCCTCGAACCTCGCCCGCTACGACGGTGTGCGCTACGGCGCGCGCGCCGCGGCCGACGCCGGCGGCGCCTTGGGAGACCGTACCGCGTCTCCCCTCAGCCGGATGTACGACCGGACCCGCGACGCCGGATTCGGCGCCGAGGTGAAGCGGCGGATCATGCTGGGGACGTATGCGCTGAGCCAGGGGTACTACGATGCGTACTACCTGCGGGCGCAGCGTGTCCGGCGGCTGATTCGAGGGGACTACGAGACGGTATTCGACGGCGGCGACGCCGGAGCGGGCGTGCACGCGGTCGCCATGCCGACAACGCCGACACCGGCATTTCGCCTCGGCGAGAGGATCGAGGATCCCCTGGCGATGTACCTGGGCGACATCTTCACGGTGAGCGCCAACCTGGCGGGATTGCCCGCGATCAGCGTGCCCGCGGGGCTGACGCGGGCACGGCTGCCGGTGGGATTGCAGTTGACCGGACCGGCGTTCGACGAGGCGACGTTGCTGCGGCTCGCCGACGTGTACGAGAAGACCCGCCCGGGCGAACCCATCCTCACGCCTGACGCATGAGCGCGCCGACCGAGAGGCGGGTGTCTACGCGCCGGCGTGAACGCCGGCGCACCAAGCCGGCGCACCGTTACGAAGACGGCTTGTTCTGTTGCTCGAGGAGCTCGGGAGTGCGGAGTTGATCCGTATTGCCGGTGACCGCGTCGGGCTCGAGGTACTGGAACTGCTCGCCCTCCATTCGATCGACGAGATTCCGCACGACAAGCGACTTGGGACCAATCTTCCGCAGCTTGGTGAAGCCGGCAATCACCAGGAACCCGATGAAGAGAGCAAGCAGGAACCCGGTCGATAGCGCCAGGCCGATCAGCGTCAGCATCGCGCCGTCCGCGATGGCGTTCGTGTCAGGCATGATGTTCAGTCCGCCTTCGCGGTGTCGTCGTCCGTCGGCACTTCATAAACGATCTTCCCCGCGTCCACTTCGCGCATGGCGACCCGCTCGAGTTTCAGCCGCTGCCCGGCCGAATGCGGGTTGTCGAGATCGGGCGCCGGCACGTCAGCCAGCCTCGGCACCGCGCCTCGCCGCAACTGCTTCGCCCGCTGCGCGGCGACATCCACGTAGAGGAACCGGCTCTCGATCGGGGCGGTCTCGCCAGGCTCCGCCTCCGCCGCCAGCTCCGGGTTGTCCTCCGCCGCCCCGGTCCCGGCCGCTGCCGCGTCGGACGCCGCTGTGTCGTCCGCCGCCGGTTGCTCCAGGGCGACCGCCTCATCCTCCGGCAGTTTCGCCGCCTCGTCCACGGATACCGCCTCCTTCGCCATGTTTTCTAGGATACGCGAATCCGGCGCCGCCTGCGAAGCGAACGTCCCTCTTTCATCGGTCCGCCAGGGGCGATCCGCGATCCGATGTGCGATCATGTGGCGCGCATGGCGTCGACCACCCTGCTCTTCATCGGCGATATCGTCGGCAAGCCGGGACGGCGGATCATCCGTCAGGCGGTACCGCCGCTGGTCGTTCGCCACGGCGTCGACCTGGTGGTCGCCAATGTCGAGAATGCCGCCGGTGGCAATGGGATCACGCGTGAGATCGCCGAGGCGCTCCGCGACGACGGCATCGACGTGATGACGAGCGGCAACCACATCTGGGACAAGAAGGAAGCGATTCACTACATCGACGACGAGCCCCGGCTGCTCCGTCCCGCGAACTACCCGGACGGCGTCCCGGGGCGCGGGCGCTACGTCGCCACCACCGGCTCCGGTGTGCGGGTAGGCGTCGTCAACGTCATGGGACGCATCTTCATGAACGCGCTCGACAATCCGTTTCGGGTCGTCCGCGACGAGATCGCCGCCGTCCGGGCCGAGGGGGCGCGGATCGTCTTCGTCGACTTCCACGCCGAGACGACATCGGAGAAGCAGGCCCTGGCGTGGCACCTCGACGGCGAAGTGACCGCCGTGGTCGGAACCCACACCCATGTGCAGACGGCCGACGCACGCATCCTGCCGAAGGGGACGGCGTACCTGACCGACGTCGGCATGACCGGCCCGCACGACTCGATCATCGGCGTCGAGCCGGGGCCGGCTATTAGGCGCTTTCTCGACGGTATGCCGGCGAAGTTCGAGACCGCGCGGGGGAATCCGAGGTTGAACGCCGTACTCGTCACCGCCGACGACGATACGGGCCGCTCGCGGGCGATTGAACGGCTCGACCTGTCGGCCGACGACGTCGACGCGCTGGAGACCACCCCGTCATGACCGAACGCCTGCCGTTCGATGACGCGGCGCCCGCACCCTCCATCGCGCCGGCCGCGGCATCGCGCCCGCGCCGGCAAGTGCTGACCGTCAGCCAACTGACAACCCAGATCCGCCGGAAGCTGGAGTCGGCCTACCCGACCGTCTGGGTCGAAGGCGAGCTGTCGAACGTCCGACCCTGGCGGACCGGCCACGTTTACTTCACGCTGAAGGACGGGAACGCGCAGATCCGCGGCGTGATGTTCCGCTCGGCGGTCCACACTCTCCGGTTCGAGCCGGAGGACGGGTTGCACGTGGTCGCGCGCGGGCGCGTCACCGTCTACGAGCCGAAGGGCGAGTACCAGCTCGTCGCCGAGCACTTCGAGCCGGCGGGGGTCGGCGCGCGGCAGCTCGCCTTCGATCAGCTTCGCCAGCGGCTCGAACGGGAAGGCCTGTTCGCCGCGGAGCGGAAACGGGCCCTGCCGATGCTGCCGCGGCGAATCGGCGTTGTCACGTCGCTCGACGGCGCGGCCCTCCGCGACATTCTGACGGTGCTCCGACGCCGCTTCCCGACCGCACAGGTCGTGATTAGCCCGGCCCGCGTGCAGGGCGACGGTGCGGCGGCCGAGCTGGTGGGGGCGCTCAACCGGCTGGCCCGCGTTTCGCGGCTCGATGTCGTCATCGTCGGCCGGGGCGGCGGCTCGACGGAAGACCTCTGGGAGTTCAACGACGAGAGGCTCGCGCGCGCCATCGCCGCCTGCCCGGTGCCGGTCATCTCGGCCGTGGGCCACGAAACCGACTTCACGATCACCGACTTCGTCGCGGACATCCGGGCCCCCACCCCCTCCGCCGCAGCGGAGATCGTCGTCGCACGAAAGGTGGACCTTGACGGGCGCGTGGCGCGCGGCGCCGATCGCCTCGTCCAAGCCGCGCGCGACGCCGCTCGACGCCGCCGCGACCTCGTGGAGCGGGCCCGGACCAGCCCCGGAATGGCGTCCTGGCCGGCGCGGATCACACTTCGCCATCGGCAGGTCGAGGAGCTGACGGACCGGCTGGGCGACGGCGCGCGCGACCTGATCTCGGAGCGCGCCCGGCAGACCCGGGTACTCCGCCAGCGGCTCGACCAGCTCGATGTCGGCGTTCGTCTCGCCCGGGTCCGCGCCGCACTGGCGTTGGCGGCCGAACGGTTGGCCGGCGCCGCCGAAGGCCGGGCCGCGAGCGGCCGCCGCCGCCTCGAACGTGTCGCGGCGCAGCTAGCCGCGCTCAGTCCGCTCGCCGTGCTGGCGCGCGGCTATGCCGTCTGCTGGAATGACGACCGGACCGCGATCGTGCGCCGCGCTCGCGACGTCCGCGCCGGCGAGACCGTCCGCGTCACGCTGCACGAAGGAGAATTGCGCTGCGGTGTGCGGGAAATCAGCGAGGGTGCGCAACATGGATGACCCGACCATCAAGGACTTCGAATCGGCGCTCGCCGAGCTGGAGACCATCGTGCAGACGCTCGAGGACGGCCAGCTCACCCTGGAGCAGTCACTGGAACGGTTCGAGCGGGGCATCACGCTCTCCCGTTACTGTCACGAGCGGCTCGAAGCGGCGGAGAAGCGCATCGAACTGCTTAACGAGCGAGGCGAGCTGCGGCCGGCGCCGGAAGGGCTCGAAGCACCCGACGCGGTCGCGGCCGGCGACGACGACTGATCGAGCCATGGTGCGAGCAGCCGCACGGGAGGATTTCGGGACGTACGCGCAGTCGGCGCGCGCGGCGATCGACGCCGAACTCGACCGGCTGCTGCCCATACCCCCCGCCTGCCCGCCGCTGATCGCCGAGGCCGTCCGCTACAGCATCTTTGCCGGCGGCAAGCGCCTCCGTCCCTTATTGACCCTCGCCGCCGCCGACAGCGTGTGCCCGGCCGGCATGGCGCCGGACGACGCCACCGTGCTCCCGGCCAGCTGCGCCGTCGAAATGATCCACACCTACTCGCTCATCCATGACGACCTGCCGTCGATGGATGACGACACGCTCCGGCGCGGTCGTCCAACCGCGCACGTCGTCTACGGCGAAGGCATTGCCGTGCTGGCCGGCGACGCGCTGCTGACCGAGGCGTTCGGCGTGCTGGCGCGCTACCCGGCAGCCGACGGACCGCATGACGACGACCTGCGCGTCCGCAAGCTCCGAACCATCGGCCGCATTGCGCAGGCGGTTGGGGCGGAGGGAATGGTGGGCGGACAGGCGATCGATCTACTGGCCACCGGCAAAGGCGCCGTCTCCCTGGATGCCGACGGACTCCGCACCATGCATGCGAAGAAGACCGGCGCATTGATCCGTGCCGCCGCCGTGGCAGGCGCCACCCTCGGCGGCGGCGCCGACGACGCGGTCGCCGCCGTGGACGCCTACGCCACCCACGTGGGCCTCGCGTTCCAGATCGTCGACGACATCCTCGATGTCGAGGGAGTCTCCGAGCACCTCGGCAAGACAAAGGGCAAGGACGCCGCCGCCGACAAGCCAACGTACCCGGCGCTGTTCGGCATCGACGAGTCGCGCCGGCTCGCCGCCCGCTCCGTCGAGGCCGCCTGCGCCGCCCTCGACGCGGCCAGCCTCCAGGGCCATCTCGCCACGATCGCCGAACGCGTCCTGAGCCGCACCCGGTGACCCGCCGCGCGCGTCTCGACGCGCTCGTGGTCGAACGGGGCCTCGCCGACACCCGGGCGCGCGCGCGCGCCCTGATCCTTGCCGGGCAGGTGAGAGTGAACGACGCCGTCGTCTCCAAGGCGGGAACCGCTGTCGCCCCGGAGGCCGAGATCGCGCTGGTCACCCCCGACCATCCCTACGTCGGCCGCGGGGGCGTCAAGCTGGCCGAGGCGCTCGATCGGTTCGGCATTGACGTGGCCGCGCGGACCGCGATCGACATCGGCGCCTCGACCGGGGGTTTCACCGATGCCCTGCTGCAGCGCGGCGCCGCGCGGGTGGTCGCCCTCGATGTGGGACGGGGACAACTGGACTGGCGGTTGAGAAGCGACCCGCGTGTCATCGTCCTGGACGGGGTGAACGCACGGGGCGTCAGGCCCGCAATGCTGCCGCCCGAAGCGCGGCCGGCGAACATCGTCACCATCGATGTCGCGTTCATCTCGCTACGCCTTGTCCTTCCCGCCGTTCCCGCGCTGCTCGCGCCCGCCGGCGACGTCGTGGCGTTGGTCAAGCCGCAGTTCGAGGCGACGCGCGCCGAGGTCGGCAAGGGAGGCATCGTCCGCGACCCGGCGGTACGGGCGCGGGTGGTCGACGAGGTTGCCGCGGCAGCCGATGCGGTAGGATTGCCGCGGGTGGCGGCGGCGCCGTCGCCGTTGCGAGGCGCCGGCGGGAACCAGGAGATCTTCCTGCACCTCCGCCTCCGCGAGGTCCCGTAACGCCATGTCCGCTACAGCAGCGCCGCCCGCCGCGCCGATCGGTCCGGTCAGGAGCATTGGCGTCACCGGCAAGTCGCATTCGGAGCCGGCCGCGGCGGCCGTGCGCGATGCGATCGCCTGGCTCGGCCAGCGTCCCGTCCGGGTGGTGGTGGATGAGGTGACGGCGCGCGGCGCCGGTCTCAACGGCGGCGAGCGCTGCCCGCGCGAGGAGCTCCCCGCCGCGGTCGACCTGGTGCTCGTGCTGGGTGGAGACGGCACGCTGCTGAGCGTCGCCCATGTCGTGGCCGCGGTTGCGCCCGACACGCCGGTCCTCGCCGTCAACTGCGGAAGCCTGGGTTTCCTGACCGAGATCACGCGTCCCGAGATGACCGAAGCGCTGCAGCTCGCCCTCGACGGGCGGGCCCTCATCGACCTGCGGCCGATGGCGCGCGCCTTCATCCGCCGGGGCGATCGCGAGCTGGCCGACAGGACCGTGCTGAACGACCTGGTGGTGCAACGCTCCGCCCGATCGAGCATCATCGACGTGGCCATCACCGTCCGTGGCCACCTCGTCACCCGCTGGCGCGCCGACGGCGTGATGGTGGCCACGCCCACCGGGTCGACGGGCTACAACCTCGCGGCGGGCGGCCCGATTGTCTACCCGACGGTCGGCGCGCTGATCATCACCCCGATCGCCCCGCACTCCCTGACGCAGCGGCCGGTCGTGATACCGGACGACGCGCCGGTCACGCTCCGCCCCGACCTGCGCGGCAGCCACCGGGAGGCGGCTGCGACGTTCGACGGCCAGATGAGCGTCGAACTCGAAGAAGGGGACGCCGTGCAGATCGAGCGGGCGCCGCACCCGCTGCGCGTAGTCCGCTCGGAATCGCGCCACTACTTCGGCGTGCTGCGCGAGAAACTGCAGTGGGGCGGCGGCTGACGGCCGATTGCCCGCCCGGGATCAGCCGCCGCTGATCGGCGGGTGGTGCAGGATCTGAATCCGGTTCCCGTCCGGATCCGAGAAGTAACACGAGCGCGCTCCGTCGCGATGCGTGCGGGGAGCGGCATCGAGCGCCACGCCCTGCGACTCGAGCCAGGCCGCCCACCGATCGACGTCCTCCGCGGTGGCGACGATCAGGCCGAGGTGGTCGAGCGCGCCGCCGCCCGAACGACCCTCCGGCGAGCGGTGCAAGGCGAGGTTGTCGGCCCCCGACGTCAGATAGACATTGTCGGGATCGGGCTCCCATTCCACGTCGAATCCGAGTACGCCGGTGTAGAAAGCACGCATGGCGGCGTACGCCCGGGCATGGAGCGCCAGGTGCCGCAAACCGCGGTGGATGGGGCGAATCGGGGGTCGATCCGTCGGCACGGGCAACATGGTAGCCTACACGTGATGTCGCCCCGTTCGACCGACACCGCCATCTGCGCGCTGTGCGGCGCCGCCGAGGTTTCGGAGCCGCGCGACACCGCCATGTACTGCCGGGCGTGCTGGACCAAGAAGATGGCGGTGGAAGAGGTGGTCGCCCAGGAGTTCGCGATCAAGCGCTACATCCGGGCCCAGAGCGCCGAGAAGTACCTCGTCTACCACGCCACGCAGAAGCGTCCGTGCGGGCAGTTGATCGTCGTCGACGACGGCTACGACCTGTTTCTGAACCTCGTGCTCTACCCCACGTTCGCGTGGGACGAGCCGGCGTATTTTCTGGAAGGAGACCCCGAGGGGCGCTCCTTCGCGGAGCTGCTCGTCGACGTCATTGCGGCCGAGGTCGTCGAGCCGTGGGGAGGCGGGAAGTGGCACCTGGAGGTGTTTCGTTCCGCCACGCCGGAACCCGAAGACTGGCACGGAGAACTGTAGCCGGGCCGGAGGGCGAGGGGTTGCCGAACCCATCGGTGTAGTGGTTGAGCTTTCTGCCGGTGAGACTTATAATCCCGTTTCCGCGTCGCGTGTTGCGCGCGCCTTCGGAGGAGAGGTTATGGACCGTCTGAATCGCCTGCTGATGTTCGGTGTCGTCGTCTTGTCGATGGTGGCTGTCGCCTGCGGCGGCGGCGGCGAGGCAGAGATGGCTGAAGGTGGGGGTGAGGGTGAAGCGGCCGCCGTGGTCGAGGCAGCCCCGCCCGATCCCCAGGCGGTGGCGGCGGCCAATCGCCTGGCGGCGCGACTCCGCGACGGCGTGGAGCTGGTGCCGACCCAACGCGGGACGGCCAATATCGGCTATACGCAGCCCATCGCCCGCGAAGACGGGGAGTTCATCGTGACGTCGATCCGGATCCGGAACACGTCGGAGAACGCCATCGCCGGCTTCACGGTGGACGAGTTCTGGTTCGACGCCGGAGGCAACACGGTTACTGGAGATCAGGTCCGCTTCCGCCAGCCGATCCTGGTGGGTGAGGTGCGGGACATCGAGCTCCGCGTGCCGCGCGTGCCGACGATGGACCGCAGCAACTACGAATTCTCCCACCAGAACGGCGACATCGTAGCCACGCTTCTGGACGAGATAGAGGCTCCGCCCGAGCCCGAAGAAGAAGAGGGCGAGGACGCGGACGAGTCGGCCTAGCCGCCGTTCGTCGGCCGCCACCCGGCGGGCCCACGCCCCGTTGCTCCAGACCATCCGCCGCCCGCTGTCGTCACAAGTGACGACGGCGGGCAACTACGCATGGCATTCGACCTATCGGCCATTCAGGCGGCGCTTCGGGACGAGCAGTTGGACGGTTGGCTCCTGTACGACTTCCACGGCTCCAATCCCATCGCCCGACGGGTAGCCGGCCTTGACGGCGGGGCGAAACTGACCACCCGCCGTTGGTACTACCTGGTGCCGGCGGACGGCGCACCCCGCGCGCTGGTCCACGGAATCGAGCGGGACAGCCTCGCGCATCTGCCCGGCGACCGGCAGATCTACGCCGGACGCGCCGAACTCGAGACCGGCCTTGCCACGCTGTTGCGCGGCGTTCGCCGGGTCGCGATGGAGTACTCGCCGAACGGCTCCATCCCGTACATCGCGCGCGTTGATGCCGGCACCATCGATCGGGTGCGCGCCCTCGGCGCGGAGGTCGTGTCGTCGGGAGACCTGGCCCAGCGCTTCGAGGCGGTCTGGGATGACGCGGCGCTCGCGACGCATCGCGCGGCATCCGAGCACCTGTACGCGATCAAGGATCGCGCCTTCGACATGGTCCGGAACGGCGCGCGCGACGGCAGCCTGAACGAGTACAGCGTGCAGCAGGCAATGGTCGGCTGGTTTGCGGAAGCCGGCCTCGTGACCGACTGCCCGCCGGTCGTCGCGGCCCAGGCGAGCAGCGGCAACGCGCACTATCTGCCGACGGCGGAGTCGCACCGTCCCATCGGCGCCGACATGGTGGTGCTGCTGGATCTGTGGGGGAAGCTCGACCGCCCGGGCGCGGTCTATGCCGACATCACCTGGGTGGGCTATACCGCGGCAGGCGTGCCGCCGGCCGTCGCGGAGCGATTCGCGGCGGCGCGCGACGCCCGCGAAGCCGCAGTGGCCCTGGTGACCGAGCGGGCCGCCACCGGGGCGCCGCTCGCGGGCTGGGAGGTGGACCGCGCCGCTCGCGAGGTGATCGACTCGGCAGGATGGGGCGCGTCGTTCATCCATCGAACCGGCCACAGTCTCGGCGAGGAGGTGCATGGGAACGGCGTCCACATGGACGACTACGAAACGCACGACGAACGCCGGCTGCTGCCCGGTACCGGGTTCACCATCGAGCCGGGCATCTACCGGGAGGATTTTGGGGTCCGCACCGAAATCAACATGTACGTCGGCCGGGAGTCGGCCGAGGTGACCGGCCCGAGGCAGGCTGCCGTCGTGCCGCTCGCGTGATGGTTGGAGCCCGCGCGCCCTGGCGGGCGCGTTGGGAGGCCGGCCGCTGGCGCCGCCCGGGTGGCGGGGCCGTGTCGGTTGCGCTAACGTAAGGGTGCGCGAGGACCGCGCCCGCTGAGCATGCGTGTCGGCCGCGCCGGCCGGCACCGTTGGAGGAGATAGTCATGAAGTCGACCGCGCGCACCACGTTCGCCACTGCCGCGCTCATCGCCGTGACGTCGATGGCGATTGGCATGGTGGTTGCCTCCCGCTTCAACCTGACCCCCGCTTCGTCGGCGCAGCGGATTCAGACCCCGGTGAATCCGGCGCCGATCACCGGCGGGTTGACCGCCACGACGTTCCGTGAGATTGCCGAGACGCAGACCGGCATGGTGGTCAACATCCGGATCGCGGCGCGCCAGACCCAGACCGATCTGAACGACTTCTTCGGCGGCGGCAACGAGTTCTTCCGCCGGTTCTTCGGCGACCCGCCACCGCAGCAGGAACCTCGTGACGAGGTCGTGCGCTCGGCCGGCAGCGGGTTCGTCATCGACCCGAGCGGCCTGATCCTGACGAACAGCCACGTGGTCGAGAACGCCACCAAGATCGAGATCGATTTCTTCGGCGATGACGAGCGCGACTTCTACGAGGCGCGCGTGCTGGGGCGGGATCCGCTGTCCGACAGCGCGCTCCTCGAGCTGGTCGAAAAGCCGGACTGGGAGCTGACGTCCGCCACGTTCGGCGATTCCTCGCAGATGGCGCCCGGCGACTGGGTGATGGCCATCGGCAATCCGTTCGGTTACGGTCACACCCTGACGGTCGGCATTATCTCCGCGACGGGCCGGGGCCTCCGCCCGGTCCGCGGCCGCCCCGTCGACATGCTGCAGACCGACGCGGCGATCAATCCGGGCAATTCCGGCGGGCCGCTCCTGAACATCCGCGGCGAGGTCGTGGGAGTGAACACGGCGATCATCAGCGACCGGATGGGCAACGTCGGGATCGGCTTCGCGGTTCCCATCAACACGGTGCGCGACCTGCTGGAACAGTTGCACGACGGCAAGGTGACGCGCGGCGTGATCGGCGTCGGAATCGCCGACGTCCCACGAGAAGGCTACGAGGTCCTCGGCCTGGACGAGCCGAACGGCGTGGCCATCAGCGCCGTCAATGACGGCGGTCCGGCCGACGACGCGGGGATGCGGCCGGGCGACGTGATTGTCGCCTACAACGGCGAACCGGTGATGAATACCGAGGACCTTCAGGGACGCGTCGTCGCCACCACACCCGGCACCGTCGTACCCGTCGAAATCGTGCGCGACCTCGAAAGGATGACTCTCGACGTCACCATCGGCGAGCTGAACCTCGATGAGGAACGGACCGCGGTGATGACGAACGACAATGGCGAAGAGACGAGCGAAGGCTTCGGCATCACGCTGCAGAACCTGACACCGAACCTGTCACAGCAGTTGGGCGTGCCCGAAGGGACGACCGGCGCGGTCGTCAGCGGCGTCGCGGGCGGCGGCGCCGCCGAGGCGAGCGACGTGCGGCAGGGCGACGTCATCCTCCGGATCAATCGGACGGAGGTGGAGACGGCGAGCCAGGCGATCGACGTGCTCGACGCCATAGACTCCGGACGGACGGCGTTCATGCTCGTGCAGCGCGGTGAGAACCGCGTCTTCCTCCAGGTGGAGAAGCAGTAGCGCGCCACGGAAGCGCGGCAACTGCCGTTTGGCTCGTACCCGGCGTGAGATGACCCTGCCGGAGGTGATCCGGGATCGGATCGGGCGGGCCGGCCCGATCCCGTTCGCCGACTTCGCCGCGCTGGCCCTCTACCACCCCGGCCTGGGCTACTACACGCGCGCGGAGCAGCGCTCCGGCCGCGCCGGCGACTTCTACACCAGCGTCGACCTCGGTCCGCTGTTCGGACGCCTGCTCGCGCGCCAGTTCGCGGAGATGTGGCGCCTGCTTCCGGGGTCGCCGGAAGGTACCGGACCCGGCGTGTTCGACCTGGTGGAGGCGGCGGCCGGGAACGGACGGTTGGCCCGCGACATTCTGGACGCCGCGGCGCGGGACGATCCACCTTTCTACGACGCGATCCACCTCCACCTGGTGGAACCGAGCGAGGCGGCGCGCGCCGCGCAGCCGGCGACGCTCGGCCGGCACGCCGCGCGCCTCGCTTCGTCCGGCCCCGATCCGCCCCCGCGGATACGCGGGGCCGTCTTCGCGAACGAGCTGCTCGATGCGCTGCCGCCGCACGTTCTCGTCATGACGGGGGGCGGCTTGCGCGAGGTGTATGTGGACACTGCGGCAGGCGGCGACCGCTTCGTCGAGCGCCTCGGCCCCGTGTCCGCTCGCGCGCGGCAACACGTCGACCGGCATCAAATCACCCTCGAACCCGGATGGCGGGCCGAGGTCACCCCTGATGCCATCGACTGGGTGGCGCGTGCCGTTGCGTCCATTGACGAGGGCTTCCTGTTGCTGATCGACTATGGCCACGAGGCGCACGAGCTCTACTCCGCCACGCACGCCGCGGGAACGCTGACGACGTTCCGCGATCACCGGGCGGGGGCGGCCGGCGACGATGGCCCGGCGCCCTGGCTGATCGACCCGGGCGCGTGCGACATCACGGCGCATGTCGATCTGACGGCGGTCCGCGGCGCCGCCGAGCGGGCCGGCGCCGAGACGCTCGGCGTCCTCGATCAGACCTACTTCCTGCTCGGCCTGGGCGCCCTGGAAGCGGTGGACGTTGCGGCAACCGGGAGTGTCGCCGCCCTCCGCGCCCGGTTGGCCCTCAAGACGCTGCTCGTTCCCGGTGGCCTGGGCAGCACGCACAAGGTCCTGATCTTCGGCGTGGAGGTCGGCCGCCCGTCAGTCGCCGGCTGCTCGTACCGACTGCGCGCAACCTAACAGCCCGTGGTCTGGCGAGGGTCTCACCACGAGCTCCTGGCGGGCGGCTAAGATCAGGGAACCGGTTACCGCCGATGAGCACGCCTGACACCCACGTCGAACGCGAAGTCAAACTGGCGTTCGCATCGGCGGATGCCGCGCGCGCCGCCGTGGCCGGACTGGGCGCCGTGCCGCGCCGCGCCCGGCGGCTGCAGGACGACCGGCTCCTCGACACGGCGGACGGCCGCCTGCGCACGGCTCGATCGACGCTGCGGGTCCGAATCGAGTCGGGGGGCCCCCCCCCCCCCGCCGGGGGCGGGGGGGCCGGGGGGCGCCCCCCCCCCCCCCCCCCCGGGCGCCGGCGCGCGCCCCCGCCGCCGCCGGGGACGGGAAGTGCGGGGGGTCCGGGGC